>NZ_JBFUMY010000006.1:0-96610 GCF_054049135.1 Kitasatospora sp. P5_F3
GGGCCGGCCGGTGGCACCGGCGCGCCACCGTACGGGGCCTGCATCCCGGGCGGCGGCGGGGCGAGCATGGTCGGGGCGTCACCGGCCGGGCGCCCGGAGGCTGCGGGCGCGGTGAACACCGCAGGCGCCGGCGGCGGAGCCGACGGACCGTCAGCCGTTCCCGGCTCCGGCAGGTACGCCATCGGCGCGACCGGTGTCGCACCGGCCGGCTCGGGCACCGGCGGGGKCGGGGCCCCGGGCTCCGGCCGGGACTGCTTCGTCAGGGTCGGGCCGTCGGTGCCCGAGCCGGACGGGGCGAGCCTGGCGTGCTCGGCCGCGATCGCCGCCTCGCCCGCGTCCTTGAGCCACTGCGGCGGACTGAGCAGGAAGGAGGTCGCCTCCACCGCGCCCTGCACGGGCTTGGCCGCCCCGGCCGGGTTGGGTTCGGTCGGGCTGCCGTAGACCGCCTCGTAGCGGCTGACCACCTCGTTGACCGGCAGGGCGGGCCAGAGCGTGCTGGCCCCGCTGTCCCGGGCGATCACCAGCCGGGGGCCCGGCGCCGAACCGGGGTCGGCCGACGGGGCGTCCGTCCGCGGCTCCGCCCAGCAGACGAAGCCCAGGTCGAACTCCCGGACCCGGACCTCGCGTTGCTGCGAACGCGGCACCCCGGCGTTGATCCAGTCCTCGGCCAGCTCCTGCGCCTGCGCGTACGTCACCACGCCTGCTGCACCCCGTCCCCGTTCACCGGGACGGCGCGGACGAAGCCGCCGTCCACCATCATCGCCGCCACCGTCTCCAACTCCTGCGGACTGCCCGCCAGTCGGAGCAGGAACTGGTCGAAGTCCGCCCCGCACGGCAGCAGCAGCCTGGCCACCCGCTGCTCGGGGGTCTCCGCCGGGTCGCCCGCGTCCCGGGCGTCGTCGTACAGGCAGCACCAGACCGAACCGGCGTCCGCACCGCGCACCTTGAGCACCAGCAGGCCGCCCTGGACGTACGCGATGCCCAGGTAGTCCTTGGTGAGGTGGTCGCGCAGGCACTTGTTGGCGTACACCAGGTCGTGGACGCCGTACTCCTCACTGAGCGTCAGGAACGGCTGGTCGATCAGCAGTCCGAGCTCGGTGTCCAGCGCGACGCCGACCGGGGCCCGGCCGCCCGCGAGCTTGAGGAAGTCCCGGTAGGCGGGCGGCAGCGGGTGGCCGAGCCGCTGCTCCGCGCGCTGGACCAGGTCCTCGGTGACGGCCAGCGGGTCGCCGCCGTCCAGCGCCAGCGGGAAGTGCGCGGGGCGGTGCTCCTGCAGCGGCCTGGTCCCCCGGCGGCCGTGGTCGGCCCCGGAGTGGGCCAGCCCACCGTGGTGCCGCAGCAGCGCCTTGACCTCGACCGGGACCAGCTCCATCCGCCGCCAGCCGGGCGCGGCCCGGCCGCTGACGTGGTGCCAGGTCCAGCCGGGCGGTGTGGCCACGGCGGTGTCCTGGTCGGCCCAGAGCTCGTGCCCCTGGGTGTACAGCGCGGCGTTCGCCGACACGTAGTCGGTCAGCCGCAGCTCGTCCACCCCGAAGCCGTCCGGCGGATCGGCCACCTCGGCCACCGCCACGGCGTAGGGACCGAAGTCCGGCAGCCCCGCCTCGTCCACCCGCACCCCGGCCGGGTACCTCCCCGCCCGGACCGGATCGGGAAACTGCACCACCTGCCCCGCGTACGCCCCGTTGGGCGCGGCGGCAGTACCGGGCCGACCTGTCGTCATCTGGGTGCCCCCACTGGCTGCTGCGACGATTGCTGCAGACAGCCTAGGGGGTGCGGCGGGACCCGAGCGGCAGTGGCCCGGGTTGTCCGGACGCGGACCACCCGGGGGCCACTGCCGCTCCGTCAGATCCTGGCCAGCGCCTCAGGCCCTGCGTCGGTTGGGGGGCGGCGTCGCGGCGCCGGGGCACGCACCTCGCCGGCTTCTCGTCAGTCGCCGCAGCTCCGCTGCTACTCCCTCCTCGGCACCGCCGAGCCACGCACCCCAACACCGCTCCTTCACCCACCCCCCAACCGACGCAGGGCCTTGGCCAGGGTCTCGGCGATGAAGGTCTGCTGGTCCGCGGTCAGGTGCGGGTGCAGCGGGAGGGTCAGGATCTCCCGGGCCGAGCGTTCGGTGACCGGGAAGCTCCCCTCGGGGTGGCCCAGGTACTGGAACGCGGGCTGGAGGTGGACCGGGACGGGGTAGTGGATGCCCGCGCCGATGCCGGCCGCGTGCAGGGCGGCGAGCACCTCGTCGCGGCCGCGGGGCACCCGGACCGCGTACAGGTGCCAGACGTGCTCGTTGCCCGGCAGGGTGACCGGGAGAGTGAGGCCGGGCAGGCCGGCCAGCAGCTGGTGGTAGCGGACGGCGGCGGCCCGGCGGGCGACGTTCCAGCCGGGCAGGTGGCGGAGTTTGGCGCGCAGCACCACGGCCTGCAGGGTGTCCAGCCGGGAGTTGAAGCCGAAGCGCTCGTGGACGTACTTCTCGCTGGACCCGTGGTCGCCGATCTCCCGGACCAGGGACGCGAGTTCGGCGGAGTCGGTGACCACGGCACCCGCGTCGCCGTAGGCACCGAGGTTCTTGCCCGGGTAGAAGCTGGTCGCGGCGAGCAGGCCCCAGGAGCCGGAGGGGCGGCCGTGCCGGGTGGCACCCTGCGACTGGGCGCCGTCCTCGATCACCGGACGGCCTTCGGCGAGCTCCAGGATCTGCTCCATCGGCGCGAGCTGGCCGTTCAGGTGCACCGGCAGGTACGCGTCGGCGGCGGCCTCGGCGGCCCGCGCCGGGTCGATCAGCAGCGCGTACGGGTCGACGTCCACCAGCACGGGGTAGAGACCGGCCCTGACCACGGCCTCGGCGGTGGCGACGAAGGTGTTGGCGGGCAGCACCACCCGGGCCCCGGCGGGGAGTTCGAGGGCACGCAGGGCCATCTCGATCGCGTCGGTGCCGTTCGCGGTGCCGACCGCGTGGGAGACGCCGGAGAAGGCCGCGTACTCCGCTTCGAAGGCGGTCACGTCCGGGCCCTTGATGTAGGCGCCGGAGGTAAGCACCCGGTCGAAACCGGCCCTGACCTCCTCGGCCACCTCGGCGTGGGCGGCTTGCAGGTCGACGAGCGGGATCGGGTTCATCCGACGGGCCCTTCCAGGGAGAGGTGTTCGACGAGCAGCGGCAGGGAGCCGCCGGAGAGACAGCGGCCGGTCCTGGCGTCCCACTTCCAGTGGTGCCGGGGGCACTCGATCACGCCGTCCGCGATCACGGCATGGCCCAGGTCCTCGCCCGCGTGCGGGCAGTAGCGCTGGAACCGGAGGCCGTCCCGCTCCACCAGCTGCCCGGCGGCGGCGGTCCGCTCCCGGACCAACTGCCGGGTCTGGGCGGGCTGGTGGCCGTACCGGAGCAGGCTGAGCAGGGTGAGGTCGAAGACGTCGGGGTCACGGTGCAGGCTGAGCCGCATGGAGAGCAGCGCCTCCTCCCAGCCGGCCCGGCCGTCCAGCACCGCGCGCAGCGCCCGGGCCGGGACCCGGATGGTGTAGGCGGGGTCGACCGGTTCGTCCTCGAGCTCGACCCGCAGCGCCAGTTCGCCGAGCGACAGGGCGCAGACCGTGCCGTCGGTCTCCAGCCGCAGGTCGCGCCGGTAGTCGGCGAGCAGCGGCCGGTTCAGCCGCTGGAGCCGGGCGAAGTGCTCGGCCACCTCGGCGGGGTCGACGGTCGGGGCCCGGCCCCGGTGGTAGCCCTCCCACTCGTCCCGGCGGCGCTCCCGGTACGCCGCCAGGTAGCCCGCCGGGTCGGTGGCCCAACTGCCGGGCTCGGAAGGGGAGTCGACCAGGTCGCCGGGGCCGGTGCGGAGCACCTCGGTGCCGGGGCAGGCATCCGCGAAGGTCGCGGCGACGTCCTCCCACTGCGGGAAGATGGTGGCCACCCGGTCGTTGAATCGGTCCAGCTCCGGGTCGAGGAAACAGGCCGGACCGGCCGAGGGCAGGTAGGCCCGCGCGCCGGTCAGCTTCACCTTGCGGACCAGGGTGTCCAGCAGGTCGGCCCGGACCGCGGCGGTCTTGGCGGCCATCGCCTCGGGCGGGTAGTCGTAGGCGTTCGGGTACCACATCGCGCCGGAGTACTGCGCGGCCAGCAGGTCGATGCCGTCCGGGAGTTCGGACATCGGGGTGTTGCAGTCGTTCAGGTCCAGGAAGCGGTAGCCGCCCAGGTCGAGCAGCAGACCGCTGTCCTCCTTGTGGCTGGTGTCCAACAGCATGGTGGCGGTCGCGTCGGGCCCGAGCCGGTACGTCTCCCGGTGGCCGAGCAGCACCTGCCGGCCGAAGCCGAGCCGGTTCAGCCGCTTGCGCAGCCCGTGCGAACGGAACCTCGGCACCAGCACCGTGACGTCCCGGGAGAGCTGCCCGAGCAGCCGCTCGTCGAAGTGGTCCTCGTGGGTGTGCGAGACGTACAGGAAGTCGTAGCGGCCGTCGGCCACCTCGGGCAGCAGCGCCCGGTTGTCGGGGTAGGGGAACCAGGCGTCCAGGAAGGCGGGGTGGAACCAGGGGTCGATCAGGATGCGCAGACCGGCGTGCCCGACCACGAATCCCGCGTGGCCGAGGTGCCTGATCTCGGTCAACCGAGGATCGCCCGGAGCGCGCCGACCACGGTGTCCTGCTGCTGCTCGGTGAGCGTGTGGAAGAGCGGCAGGATCAGCGAACGCCCGGTCAGCAGCTCGGTGTTGGGCAGCGGCACCCGGGCAGCGTCCTTGTACGGGGCCTCCAGATGGGCCGCCATGATGCCGCGCCGGGCGGACACCCCCGCCCCGGCCAGCCGGGTCAGCACCTCGGTGCGGTCCGGCGCGTCCTCGGGCAGCAGCAGCCAGCAGGCCTGGAAGTTGCCGGTGCCGTGCGCCGGGTCGGCCACCAGCCGCTCGCCCAGCGGGCCGAGCAACGACCGGTAGCGGGCGGCGAGTTCGCGCCGCCGGGCGACCATCGCGGGCAGCTTGCCGAGCTGCACCAGGCCGATCGCGGCCTGGATGTCGGTCATCCGGTAGTTGTAGCCGATCTCGTCGTAGGTCTCGACCACCCCGGCCCCGCCGCTCGCGGCGTGCCGGTCGGCGGCCGAGACGCTCATCCCGTGCTCGCGCAACCGCCGCAGCCGGGCGGCGAGTTCACCGTCCTGACAGGTCACCATGCCGCCCTCGCCGGTGGTCAGCAGCTTGCGCGGGTGGAACGAGTACGCGGCGATCGCGGCCCCGCTGCCCACCGGGCGGCCGCGCAGCAGCGACCCGGCCCCGCAGGCGGCGTCCTCGATCACGGTGATGCCGCGCGGCCCGGCCAGCGCCTCGAGCGCGGTCAGGTCGACCGGCACGCCGCCCTGGTCCACCGCGATCACCGCCCGGGTGCGCTCGGTGAGCAGCGGCGCGACGGTCTCGGCGGTCAGGTTGCCGGTGGCGAGCTCCACGTCCGCGAAGACCGGGACGGCGCCGACGTAGGTGACCGCGTTGGCGGTGGCGACGAAGGAGAGCGAGGGCACCACCACCTCGTCCCCGGGGCCGACCCCCGCGCCGATCAGCGCCAGGTGCAGCGCGGTGGTGCAGGAGGAGACCGCGACGGCGTGCGGCACGCCGAGGTACTCGGCGAAGGCCCGCTCGAACTCGGCGACCCGGGGGCCCTGGGCCACCCAGCCGGAGCGGACGGCCTCGGCGGCGGCCTGGGCCTCTTCCTCGCCGAGCCAAGGGATCATGACAGGAATGGTGGACACAGGGCTGCTCCGAAGTACCTTGCAGGGACGGACGGTTACTGCTCGCGCCACCAGGCGACCAGCTGGCGCAGGCCCTCGTCCAGGCCCAGCTCCGGCTTCCAGCCGAGCTCGCGCTCGGCGGCCGAGATGTCGGCCAGCCGGCGGACCACGCCACCGGCGGTGCCCCGGGCCGGGCCGTGCTCGACGTCCAGCTCGGAGTCCATCGCGCGCAGCAGCGCGTCGGCCAGACCGCGCAGCGAGACCTCGGTGGAACTGGCGATGTTGTAGACCCGGTCGGTGACCGGGGCGGCGGCGGCCAGCAGGTTGGCCCGCGCGATGTCCTCGGTGTGCACGAAGTCCATGGTCTGCGCGCCGTCGCCGAAGATCAGCGGCGGCTCCCCGCCGTTGATCCGCTCCATCCAGCGGATGAACACCTCGGTGTAGCGGCCGTGCACGTCCATCCGGGGGCCGTACACGTTGAAGTAGCGCAGCGCCACGTAGTCGAGCCCTGACATCGCGTGGAAGCTGCGCAGCAGGCCCTCGTTGAAGACCTTGGCCGCGCCGTACAGCGTGTCGTTGTTGTACGGGTGCTGGGTCTCCGGCGTCGGGAAGGTGTCGGCCAGGCCGTAGACCGAGGCGGTGGAGGAGGCGATCACCTTCTTCACCCCGCACTCGGCGGCGGCCTCGACCACGTCGAAGGTGCCGTCCACCATGATCTCCAGCGCCAGCCGGGGTTCGGCGGCGCACTGGGTGATCCGGATCGCGGCCAGGTGGAACAGCAGGTCGGTGTCCTCGCCGAGCAGCTCGCGCAGCAGTGCCCGGTCCCTGATGTCACCGTCCACCACCCGGAGTTGCCCCGGGGCGGCGATCGACCCGGCGTACGCCAGGTTGGCCATCCGGCCCCGGACGAAGTTGTCGAGCACGACCACCTCGCGGGCACCGCCCACGAGCAGTTGGTCGACCACGGTGGAGCCGATGGTCCCGGCCCCACCGGTGACCAGACAGCGGGATCCCTCGATCGGGACAGCGTTCATCGGGCGGTGGCCCTCTCCTGAGCAGTGATCAGTTCTACGTCGCCGGTCGGCTCCACCGGCACGGTGGCACCGCCGAGTTCGAGGCTGCGCGAGGCGGCGTGCAGCAGCCGCAGCACCCGCAGTCCTGACCGGCCGTCGGTGAGCGGGGCCCGGCCCTCGGTGATGGCGGCGGCGAACTCCGCCATCACGTTGCGCAGCGCCTCCTGCTCGACCAGCGCGGGGGCGACCATCTCGCCGACCCGGTAGGAGATCAGCGCCTGGTGCCGGATCGCGTCGGTCAGCTCGTCCGGCGGGGTGAGGTCCACCCCCCGGTCGTGCACGGCCAGCCGGGCCTGCGGGTTGAGGTCGTCCCAGACCAGGGTCCGGCGGGAACCGCCGATCATGGTGGTGCGGACCTTGGTGGGCGAGAGCCAGTTGACGTGGCAGTGCGCCAGCGCGCCGTTGCTCAGCCGCACCGTCAGGTACGCCACGCAGGCCCGCCCGGCACCGATCGGGTCGGCGCCCTGGGCGCTCACCCCGACCGGCTCGACGCCCGGCGGCAGCACGAAGTCCAGGATCGACAGGTCGTGCGGGGCGAGGTCCCAGAGCACGTCCACGTCGGGCTGGACCAGCCCGAGGTTGATCCGCACCGAGTCGAAGAACTGGATGTCGCCCAGCTCGCCGCCGTGCACCAGCTCCCTGATCCGGCGCACCACCGGGGTGTAGCAGAAGGTGTGATCGCACATCAGCACCAGGCCGCGGGCCTCGGCCAGCTCGCAGAGCTCGGCGGCCTCCTCGGCGGAGGTGGTGATCGGCTTCTCCACCAGCACGTGCTTGCCGGCCTCCAGCGCGGCCCGCACCAGCTTGTAGTGCGCGGCCGCCGGGGTGGCGATCGCGACCGCCCGCACCCGCTGGTCCGCGAGCACCTCCTCGAACGAGGTGGTGGACCTGACGGTGCTGTACTCCCCCAGCACCCGGCGGGACTTGGCCTCGTCCAGGTCGCAGAGCCAGTGCAGCCGCAGGGCGGCCGTCTGCTGTGCGTTCCGGACCAGATTCGGCCCCCAGTACCCGGCGCCGACCACGGCCATGCCGATCCGCTCGGCGACCACGGGCTCGGGCACCCCGGGCGTGGGCACGTGCTCGCCGGGCGCCTCGTGCGCCACGGCCTCGGCGGACACTGCTCCGGACGACACTGCTCCGGACGACGTCATCGCAAGACCCCCCTTGCTCGGTGCCGGCGGCCCCTTCGCCGTCGGCTGCCCCGCAGTCGGCCTGCTGCGTCCGTCCCCCCGACGGTCGGCCCGGCCCTGCTGCCGGAACGCTATCGGCTGCCGTCAGCGTGCGGGGGCCGAATCGGGAAAACGTGGGGGAATGGTGAAGCCCGGTCAACGGACGGCGGGTCAGTCACCCGATTGGCCCCCGACGTCGGCAATGTCGGCGGCGTTTGGCAGGCTTGCCCCCTACTGTCGGACACCACCCGTCCGCCGGACCGTCGGATCCTCGGTCCGGACCGTCAAGACCCCGGTGAGGAGCAGCCGCCCATGGAGCAGACCGAGCCGTCGGACGCCCCGGCGCTGCGCCACCTCCGGGACAGCCTGCTCCCCGCCGTCGCGGCCGCACTCTCGTTGAAGAACGGCACCGTGCACACGCTGGCCGGGCACAAGCCCGACCTGTTGCCCGAGCTGCACCCGCTGGTCGCCGAGTTCCTGGCCGGGCTGCCGGCCGAGCAGCGCGAGCGGTTCGTCGGCCGCTGCCCCGAGGCGGAGCTGCTGTCCCGGTTCCTGGCCGAGGTGGACACCACCCGGTCCAAGCGGTCCGCCCGCAAGCCGCTCACCCTGCACGACGCCCGCAAGGCGCTGAAGGGCTCGCGGCTGACCACCGTCCGGATCCGCGAGGAGGGCGACCCGGCGCACGGCACCCACGCGCCGCCCTGCCGCTCCTGCGAGCCGCTGCTCGGCCACCTCCAGGTGGCCAGCGTCGCAGTCGGCCCGACCGCATCCTGACCCGCCCCGTACGACTGGAGCCCGCACTGAACTCCGTTCTCCGCACCCAACCCCGCTTCCCGGCCGACGTCGCCGCCGCGCTCAAGCAGGCCGGCTGGCACCCTGGCCGCTGGGAGATCCGGCAGGCCGAGGAGTGGGCCGACACGCTGGTCGCGCACGGCTCCCCGGACGAGGTCCAGCACGCCGTCTTCCCGGCCGCGATCGAGGCCTGGGCCGAGTTCGGCGGGCTGGCCGTCGAACTGACCGGAGCCGGCCGGGAGATCGCCCGGACGCCGTTCCTGCTCGACCCGCGCTGCGGGCTGCACCAGCCGCGCACCCTGGCCGACCTGGGCCGGGCGCTGGGCAGCCGGGTCGCGCCGCTCGGCGAGGAGGCGTACGGCCAGGCGCTGCTGGCCGTCGACGAGGAGGGCCGGGTGTACAGCCTGGACCACACCGGCGAGTGGTACCTGGGTCGTTCGGTCGACCGGGCGGTGGCCGCCCTGGTGCTCGGCCTGCAGCCCGAACGGCTGAGCACGCTGACGGTATGACAGGACCCGTCGGCACGTGACATTTTCGCCGATTCACTGCCGCTGAACGCCCGTTGAGTCCACACTGACCCCCAGCCCGATTGTGGAGCTTTCGCGGGGAACAGCAGGGGGATTCGCGTTGGAACGCCAACCGCTCTTCGACAACGCCAAGTTCGCCGCGGTCGCACTGGTGGTCTGTGCCCACACCTGGATGCCGCTGCTGGAGAAGAACCGCACGGTCGGCGTGGTGGTGCTGACCATCGCAGCCTTCTCGATGCCGGTCTTCATCGTGCTCTGCGGCTACTTCTCCCGCCCTCGGCCAGGACGTCCCCAGGTGGACGGCGGCCGGCTGATCGGCCAGCTCGTGGTGCCCTACCTGGTCTTCCAACTCCTGTACAACCTGGTGGGGATGGCCCTGGAGCAGCAGCTCCGGCCGATCCGCCTGCTGGAGCCTCGCTGGCTCACCTGGTTCCTGCTGTCACTGCTGATCTGGCGGCTCAGCGTGCCGCTCTGGACCGCGCTGCGGCACCCGCTGCCGGTCGCCGTACTGGTCGCGGCCGGCTCCGGCGCACTGCACGCCTACCCGGCCGAACTGGCACTCGGCCGGACCCTCGGCTTCCTGCCCTGGTTCGTGCTCGGCCTGGTGCTCCGGCCGCAGCACTTCGAGCTGCTGCGCCACCGGACGGTCCGCACGCTGGCGCCGCTCGGCCTGCTCGCCGCGTTCGCCGCGACCTGGCTGGCCTACCCCGAGCTGCTGAACAGCGCCTGGCTCGAGTACACCGAGACCGCCACCCAGCTCGGCGTCGGCTACCCGGTCTGGCTGGCCGTCAAGGCCGCCCTCGGCCTGCTCTCACTGGTCGCCGCCGCCTCGTTCCTCGCCCTGCTCCCGGCCCGCCGGCTGCGCTGGACCTCGCTCGGCGCCGCCTCGCTGTACGTCTACCTGCTGCACGGCCTGCCGCTCAAGGTGCTGCAGGCCAGCGGCGTCTACCACGCCCGCTCGCTGCAGCACGCCTGGACGGCGCTGCCGGTCTACGGCGGGTTCGCGCTCGCCCTGGCGGTGCTGCTCAGCCTGCCGGTCAGCGTCCGGCTGTTCGGCCCGCTGGTGCAGCCGCCGGTCGGGCTGCTGCTGGTCCGCAGAGAACCGGCACCTACGCCAGCCGACTGTCCCGTACCGCGAGCCGGGACGGCAGTACCGCCACCACCCGGAACCCCCCGTCCGGCTCCGGCCCGGCACTGAAGCTGCCGCCCAGCGCAAGCACCCGCTCGCGCATCCCGAGCAGCCCGTTGCCCCCGCTCGGCAGACCCGCCTCACGCTCGCCGCCGCCCGGGCAGTCGTTCAGCACCGCGACCCGGACACCGTTCGGCACAAAGGCCAGCAGCACCGAGACCCGGGCCCCGCCGGCGTGCTTGTGAGCGTTCGTCAGCCCCTCCTGCACCACCCGGTACGCGGTCTGCTCCGCCTCCGGCACGTACTTCTGCCGGGCCCCACTGACCGTCAGGGTGACCAGCATCCCGGCCGCCTCCGACTGCTGCACCAGCCGGGTCAGCTCGGCCAGCCCGGCCGGGGGCGCCATCGCCTCCTCGGACATCCGCAGCACCCCGAGGATCTCGCGCAGCTCGTTCAGCGCCTGCCGGCCCACCTCGCCCATCAGCTTGGCGCTCTCCTGCGCCTTCGCCGGGTCCTTCGGGATCACCCGCTCCAGCGCCCCCGCATGAACCACCATCAGGCTCACCCGGTGCGCCACCACGTCGTGCATCTCGCGGGCGATCCGGGTGCGCTCCTCCAGCCGGGCCCGGCGGGCCCGCTCCTGTGCCTGCTCGGCCAGCAGGTCCAGCTCGGTCTCCAGGCCGTGCGCCCGGTCCTTCAGGCTCTCCACCAACCGGCGGCGGGCCCCCAGATACAGCCCGGTCACCACCGGCGGGACCGTCAGCCCGATCGAGACCAGCACCGCCATCACCACGAACACCCAGGCCGGCGGCTGCTGCTGCTCGACCGTCCCGCCGTCCGGCAGGAACATGTAGAGCAGCACCACCGCCAAGGTCTCGACGAACGCCAGCGCCGACAGCGCCACCACCCGCCACCGTCTGGTCGGCCACTCCCAGGTCGCCGCCAGGGTGTACAGCGACACCATCAGCAGCACCACGCCGAACGACCCCGGTACGAAGACCAGCGCCACCACCACCGGTACGGCGGGCCACCTGCGACGCACCACCAGGCTCGCGCCCGAGAGCGCCCCCAGCACCGCAGCCGTCACGGCGACCGGCAACGCCCAGTCCAACTGCACCCGGGCCGTCGAGAACGCCCCCAGGGCACACTCCAGCCCGGCCAGCCCGGCCAGTCCGACATCCAGCACCACGCTGCGGCGCCGCTCCCACCACCACAGTGATCGGCCCGGCCCGCCCCCCTCCGGCGAGTTGCTCATGTCGGCCAGCCTATGCGAGCGGGCAACCGGATAAGCCGCTCCGCCGTCAGCAGCCGCGTCAGAAGACAGGGGTGCCACGTGTGTCCGCGATGCGGTTACCTCACCGGGACGGCACCGGGTGCAACCTATGCTGGTCGCGTCGGACAGCGCGGTCCGCACACACCGCCTTCACCCAGGCGGCGAGAGCCGTTGCCGAACCCCACCACCACAGGGAGCCAGCCGTGACCGCTCCGGTCCCCACTCCGGCGGAGAGCCCCACGCCGATCGCCGACAACGCCGCGCTCCGCGCGGACATCCGCCGTCTCGGCGACCTGCTCGGCGAGACCCTGGTCCGCCAGGAGGGCGCCGAGCTGCTCGGCCTGGTCGAGCAGGTCCGTCTGCTGAGCCGCACCGACGGCGAGGCGACCGCCGAGCTGCTCTCCGGGATCGACCTGGAGACGGCGGCCAAGCTGGTCCGGGCCTTCTCCACCTACTTCCACCTGGCGAACGTCACCGAGCAGGTGCACCGCGGCCGCGAGTTCGCCACCCGCCGGGCCAAGGAGGGCTCGCTGCTGGCGCAGACCGCCGACCAGCTGGCCGAGGCCGACCCGAAGCACCTGGCCGACACGCTGGCGCATCTGGCGGTCCGTCCGGTCTTCACCGCGCACCCGACCGAGGCCGCCCGCCGCAGCGTCCTCAACAAGCTGCGCCGGATCGGCGAGCTGCTGGAGCGGATCCACCGCGAGCACGCCGCCTCGGGTCTCTCCACCACCGACCCGGTCCGGCACTCCTCGGCGAAGCGTCAGGCCGACCGCCGCCTGGCCGAGGTGATCGACCTGCTCTGGCAGACCGACGAGCTGCGGATCGCCCGTCCGGAGCCCACCGACGAGGCCCGCAACGCCGTCTACTACCTGGACGAGCTGTACCGCGAGGCCGTCCCCGAGGTGCTGGAGGAGCTGCACGAGGAGCTGGCCCGGGTCGGGCTGAGCCTGCCCGAGGGCGTCCGCCCGCTGACCTTCGGCACCTGGATCGGCGGCGACCGGGACGGCAACCCGAACGTCACCCCGCAGGTCACCTGGGACGTGCTCAACCTGCAGCACGAGTACGGCATCAAGGACGCCCTGGCCGCCGTCGACGACCTGCGCAACTCGCTCTCCACCTCGGTCCGCCTGGCCGGTGCCTCGGAGGAGCTGCTCGCCTCGCTGGACGCCGACCTCAAGCTGCTGCCCGAGCTGAGCCCGCGCTACAAGCGGATGAACGCCGAGGAGCCGTACCGGCTCAAGGCCACCTGCGTCCGGCTCAAGCTGGAGAACACCCGCGAGCGGCTCGCCGCCGGCACCCCGCACGTCCCCGGCCGGGACTACCTGGGCACCCGCGAGCTGGTCGCCGATCTGAAGCTCATTCAGGACTCGCTGCGCGCCCACCGGGGCGGGCTGATCGCCGACGGCCGACTCGCCCGGGCGATCCGTACCGTGGAGGCGTTCGGCCTCCAGCTCGCCACCATGGACGTCCGCGAGCACGCCGAGGCGCACCACCACGCGCTCGGCCAGCTGTTCGACCGGCTCGGCGAGGAGGCCTGGCGCTACGCGGACATGCCGCGCGAGTACCGGCAGAAGCTGCTCGCCAAGGAGCTGCGCTCGCGCCGCCCGCTGGCGCCCACCCCGGCCCCGCTGGACGCGGCGGGCACCAAGACGCTCGGTGTCTTCAACACCATCCGGGAGGGCTTCGACCGGTTCGGCGACGAGATCGTCGAGAGCTACATCATCTCGATGTGCCAGGGCGCGGACGACGTCTTCGCGGCCACCGTGCTGGCCCGCGAGGCCGGTCTGATCGACCTGCACGCCGGGATCGCCACCATCGGCATCGTCCCCCTCCTGGAGACCACCGACGAACTCCAGGAAGCCGACCGCATCCTGGACGAGATGCTCTCCGACCCGTCCTACCGCCTGCTGGTCTCGCTCCGCGGCGACATCCAGGAGGTGATGCTCGGCTACTCGGACTCGTCCAAGTTCGGCGGCATCACCACCTCGCAGTGGGAGATCCACCGGGCCCAGCGCCGGCTGCGCGACGTGGCCCACCGGTACGGCATCCGGCTGCGGCTGTTCCACGGCCGCGGCGGCACCGTCGGCCGCGGTGGCGGCCCCTCGCACGAGGCGATCCTGGCCCAGCCCTGGGGCACCCTGGAGGGCGAGATCAAGGTCACCGAGCAGGGCGAGGTGATCTCGGACAAGTACCTGCTGCCCTCGCTGGCCCGGGAGAACCTGGAGCTGACCCTGTCGGCCACGCTGGCCGCCTCCGCGCTGCACACCGCCCCGCGCCAGGCGCCCGAGGAGCTGGCCCGCTGGGACCAGGTGATGGACCAGGTCTCCGAGGCCGCGCACACCTCCTACCGCGCGCTGGTCGAGCAGGAGGACCTGCCGAAGTACTTCTTCGCGGCCACCCCGGTCGACCAGCTGGCCTCGCTTCACCTGGGCTCCCGCCCGTCCCGCCGCCCGGACTCCGGCGCCGGTCTGGACGGCCTGCGGGCCATCCCGTGGGTGTTCGGCTGGACCCAGTCCCGGCAGATCGTGCCCGGCTGGTACGGCGTCGGCTCCGGCCTGGCGGCGGCCCGCGAGGTCGGTCTGGGTGACGTGCTGGCCGAGATGCACGGCCAGTGGCACTTCTTCCAGAACTTCCTCTCCAACGTCGCGATGACGCTGGCCAAGACCGACCTGCGGATCGCCCGGCACTACGTCGAGCAGCTGGTCCCGGCCGAGCTGCACCACGTCTTCGACCAGATCGTGGCCGAGCACGACCTGACCCTGAAGGAGGTGCTCCGGCTCACAGGCGAGAGCGAACTCCTGGAGCACAACGAGGTGTTGAAGCAGACCTTCACGGTCCGCGACGCCTACCTCGACCCGATCTCCTACCTCCAGGTCGCCCTGCTCCGCCGCCAGCGCGAGCAGATCGCCCAGGGCGGCGCCGAGGACCCGCTGCGGGCCCGGGCCCTGCTGCTGACCGTCAACGGCATCGCGGCCGGTCTGCGCAACACCGGCTGACCCCGGAAGACATGAGGAGGGGCGGTCCGCAAGACCGCCCACGGCGTACAGCCCGGACGAGGTGCCCAGCTCACCGGCCACCGGGGCAGGGAACTGCGCAGCCGCCGGCTCCGGCGTCACGGCGGGCCGCACCGTCGGGTCGGCCGCCTGCGCGGCCGTCACCCCGAACGCCGAGACCGCGAGCATCAGCGTCGTACCACCCAGCACACGTCCGACACGGACGCGCTGTGACCGAATCACGGTCCCTACCCCCAGATCCAACCCCTCAACCCTGCGTTACGGGCTGACGGTATCCGATCGGACCGGTCGTTCCCACACGGATTGAGGAACGATCAAGCAAGCGTTGTACGACCGTTGTGCAAACCCAGCGCGGTATCTTGACGGACCGTCAGGAGTTGTACGTGCCCTGGGCCCGCTCCAGGCCCTCGGCCAGCAGCGCCTCCACCGCGTCGGCCGAGCGGTCCACGAACCAGTCGAGCTCCTTGCGCTCGGTCGAGGAGAAGTCCTTGAGCACGAAGTCCGCGACGTCCATCCGGCCGGGCGGGCGGCCGATCCCGCAGCGCAGCCGGTGGTAGTCGGGGCCGAGCGACTTGGTGATCGACTTCAGACCGTTGTGGCCGTTGTCGCCGCCACCGAGCTTGAGCCGCAGGGCCGCGTAGTCGAGGTCCAGCTCGTCGTGCACGGCGACGATCGCCGAGGTGGGCGCCTTGTAGAAGTCGCGCAGCGCGGTGGTCGGGCCGCCGGAGAGGTTCATGAAGGTCATCGGCTTGGCCAGCACCACCCGCTGCCCGCTGATCCGGCCCTCGGCGATCTGGGACCGGCTCTTGTGGGTCTTGAACCTGGCACCGATCCGCTGGGCCAGCAGGTCCACCACCATGAAGCCGATGTTGTGCCGGTTCCGGGCGTACTCGTCGCCCGGGTTACCGAGGCCGACGACCAGCCACGGACCGTCGTAGTCGTTCATGTACCGCTCCTTCTTCGGATACAGCCATCATCCCGGACACACCGCTGCCCCGGTCACTCCGAACGGAGCGGCCGGGGCAGCGGTCAGGCAGCGGGTGAGGCTCAGGCCTCGGCGGCGGCGGCCTCGGCGTCGGCGTCGGCCTGCGAGGCCTGGGCGCCGATGACCTGGAGCACGACGGTGTCGGCCTCGACGGCCAGCGTGGTGCCGGCCGGCAGGGTGATGTCGCCGGCGAGGACGGAGGCACCGGCCTCCAGGCCCTGGATCGAGACGGTGACCGACTCGGGCAGGTGGGTGGCCTCGGCCTCGACCGGGAGGGAGTTCAGCACGTGCTCGAGCAGGTTGCCACCGGCGGCGAGCTCGCCCTCGGTGAGGACCGGGATCTCGACGGTGACCTTCTCGCCGCGCTTCACCAGCAGCAGGTCGACGTGCTCGATGGTGCGCTTGATGGCGTCACGCTGGATGGCCTTCGGCAGGACGTACTCGTCCTTGCCCTCGATCGGAACGACCAGCAGGGCGTTCGGGGTCTTGAGCGCCATCATCAGCGCGTGGCTCGGCAGGTTCAGGTGAACCGGGGCGAGGCCGTGACCGTAGACGACACCGGGAACGTGGCCGGCGCGACGGGCGCGACGGGCGGCACCCTTGCCGAACTCGGTGCGGGACTCGGCGGCAAGGCGGATCTCGGACACGTCTGCTCCTCTGAGAGAACGGGTGCAGACAAGCGAAAACCGCCGAAGCCACACCCTCAAATACCTGGGGGTTCGCTCGGCGGCAGACGACGGCTGAATGAATCTCAGCAGCGCGTCGATCACGGAGACGGCACCGAATGGGCGCACAGCATCCCTCGCCGAGCAGTCTCACGAGTCTAACCGCACGCCTCGTCAACCACGAAATCGGCCCCTGGCGCTCAGCGGAGCACCAGAAGAGGCTGGTGACCGAGCCGTCCTCGAAGACCTCGCGGATCGCGGCGGCGATCGACGGGGCGATCGAGAGCGTGGTCACCTTGTCCAGCTGGAGCTCCTGCGGGGTCGGCAGGGTGTTGGTGAACACGAACTCGCTGACCCGGGAGTTCTTCAGCCGGTCGGCGGCCGGGCCGGACAGCACGCCGTGGGTGGCGGCCACGATGACGTCGGCGGCACCGTTGTCGAACAGCGCGTCGGCGGCGGCGCAGATGGTGCCGGCCGTGTCGATCATGTCGTCGACCAGGACGCAGACCCGGCCCTTGACGTCGCCGACCACCTCGGCGGACAGGATGGTGTTCGCCTGGGTCATGTCCCGGCGCTTGTGGATGATCGCCAGCGGCGCACCGAGCCGGTCCGACCACTGGTCGGCGACCTTCACCCGGCCGGCGTCCGGCGAGACGATGGTCAGCTTCGACCGGTCGACCTTGCGGCCCACGTAGTCCGCCAGCAGCGGCAGCGCGAACAGGTGGTCCACCGGGCCGGAGAAGAAGCCCTGGATCTGCGCGGTGTGCAGATCCACCGCCATGATCCGGTCGGCGCCGGCCGCGGCCAACAGGTCGGCCACCAGCCGGGCCGAGATGGGCTCGCGGCCCAGGTGCTTCTTGTCCTGGCGGGCGTAGCCGTAGAACGGCAGGATCGCCGTGATGCTGCGGGCCGAGGCCCGCTTCAACGCGTCGATCATGATGAGCTGTTCCATGATCCACTGGTTGATCGGAGCCGTGTGGCTCTGCATCACGAAGCAGTCCGCGCCACGGGCGGAGTCCAGGAACCGGACGTAGATCTCACCGTTGGCAAAGTCCAGCGCCTTGGTGGGCACCAGCTCCGTCCCGAGCGCCGCGGCCACCTCGGTCGCCAGCTCGGGGTGGGCCCGGCCGGAGAAGAGTTTGAGCTTCTTCTCACCCGACGTCGTGATGCTCACTGCACCGTCTCCTCATGTTCCTGACGTACATGAACCCGCCGCGCCGCACCCCGGCTCAGCCGGGATCGGTGGTCAACGGGGATGGGGGGTACGCCCAGACACGGGCCAGGGAGCCCAGTGGCGCACGTATGTACTCCAGGTTACGCGCTGGGCCGTGAAGCGTCCGCCCCGGGCCCACTCCCCAAGATCCCCACGGGACCACTCAGACCTCGTTCGCCTCGGCCGCCGCACGCGCCGAGTCGGTGCCGGGGCGCTTGCGCTCCACCCAGCCCTGGATGTTGCGCTGCTGGGCCCGGGCGACCCCGAGCGCACCGGCCGGCACATCGCTGATGATCACCGATCCGGCCGCCGTGTAGGCGCCGTCCCCGACCGTCACCGGGGCGATGAACATGTTGTCCGAACCCGTGCGGCAGTGGGCCCCGATGGTGGTCCGGTACTTGTTCACACCGTCGTAGTTCACCGTCACGGAGGCCGCGCCGATGTTGGTGTGCTCACCGATGGTGGCGTCGCCGATGTACGAGAGGTGCGGCACCTTGGCGCCCTCGCCGAGCTCGGAGTTCTTGATCTCCACGTACGTGCCGACCTTGGCCTTGCGGGCCAGCTTGGCGCCCGGGCGCAGGTAGGCGTACGGGCCGACGCCGGCCTGCTCGCCGATCTCGGCGCCGATCGCCGTGGTGTTGCTCACAGTCGCGCCCGCACCGACCAGGGTGTCGGTCAGGGTCGAGTTCGGACCGACCTGGCAGCCCTCGCCCAAGTGGGTGGCGCCGTGCAGCTGGGTGTTCGGCAGCAGCACCGCGTCCGGCTCGTAGGTGACCTGGACGTCGATCCAGGTGGTGGCGGGGTCGACCACGGTGACGCCCTCGCGCATGGCCCGCTCGGTCAGCCGGGAGTTCAGGATCCGGCGGGCCTCGGCCAGCTGGACCCGGTCGTTGATGCCCAGGATGTCCCGGTAGTCGGCGGCCACCACGGCGCCCACCCGGTGGCCCGCGGTCCGGAGGATGCCGAGGGTGTCGGTGAGGTACTCCTCGCCCTGCGAGTTGTCGGTGGTGACCTTCGCCAGCGCCTCGGCCAGCAGCTTGGCGTCGAAGGCGAAGACCCCGGAGTTGATCTCGGTGATCGCGCGCTGCTCGGCGGTGGCGTCCTTCTCCTCGACGATCGCCGCGACCGCGTCCGCGCCGTCCCGCAGGATCCGGCCGTAGCCGGTGGAGTCCGGCACCACGGCGGTCAGCACGGTGACGCCGTTGCCCTGCTCGGCGTGCGAGGCGACCAGCGCGGCCAGCGTGCCGCCGGTCAGCAGCGGGGCGTCGCCGGTGGTGATCACCACGGTGCCGTTCGGCTCCTCGCCCTCGGCGGCCAGCGCCGCCAGCGCGGTGCGCACCGCATGGCCGGTGCCCTTCTGCTCCAGCTGCACGGCCGTCCGCACGCCGGGGTAGTACTCCGCCAGATGGGCCTGCACCAGCTCACGCTGGTGGCCGACCACCACCAGCAGCCGATCCGGCGTCAACTCCTGGGCGGCGGCCACCGCGTGGCCGACCAGGGTGCGACCGCAGATCGGGTGCAGCACCTTGGGCAGGCGCTTGGACTTCATCCGAGTCCCGCCGCCGGCGGCGAGCACGATCACGGCAGCAGGGTTGTTGGCACTCACGCGGGAGGCTCCTCGGGTTCGGCGCAGGAAGAGGGGTGGGCGCCCTGGGTCGGCGCTCCGCACGGCCGCACTCCGGGGCTGCCCAGAGCTTAGCCCGGACAGCGAGCAGCCCCCGGACCGCTGCTGCGGTCCGGGGGCTGTCGTGGATGCTCCCGGAGGAGGATTCGAACCCCCATAAGCTGGACCAAAACCAGCTGTCCTGCCCTTAGACGATCCGGGAAGGAGCTGCCGCACGCCGGTCGCCCGGCAATGCGGTCCACAGCCTACGGGGTAAGGGCCCGTACATCCACCACCTTGAGGGGCCCCTAGGGGCCCACGACACGTCTTCCCAACCGGGGCGGCAGAACTTACGATGCCGTAAGTTACGGCTACGTAGGTAGCCCCTTCCCTCAAGGACCCCCATGACGATCCAGGCCAGCGAAGCCCCTCCCGAGGCCGATGCCATCGCCGCCACCCAGCTCTCCGCCACCCGAGGTGGCGAGCAGCAGGGCCTCGCCGAGCGGATCACGCTCGGCCTCTTCATCGGTGTGCCCTTCCTGGCCCTGCTGGCCGTCGTGCCGGTGGCCTGGGGCTGGGGCCTCGGCTGGACCGACCTGGCGATCGCCACGGTGATGTACTTCGTCGCCTGTCACGGCATCACCGTCGGCTTCCACCGCTACTTCACGCACGGCTCGTTCAAGGCCAAGCGCCCGCTGGTGATCGCGATGGCGATCGCCGGCAGCCTGGCGATCGAGGGCCCGGTGGTGCGCTGGGTGGCCGACCACCGCAAGCACCACCAGTTCAGCGACAAGGACGGCGACCCGCACTCGCCGTGGCGCTACGGCGAGTCGGTGCCCGCGCTGCTCAAGGGCCTCTGGTGGGCCCACCTCGGCTGGCTCTTCGACGAGGAGCAGACCCCGCAGCTCAAGTACGCGCCCGACCTGGTGAACGACCCGACCATAAGGATGGTCTCCCGGCTGTTCTGGCTCTGGACCCTGGTCTCGATGCTGATCCCGCCGCTGGTCGGCGGTCTGGTCTCGATGTCCTGGCAGGGCGCGCTGACCGCCTTCTTCTGGGGCTCGCTGGTCCGGGTCGCGCTGCTGCACCACGTCACCTGGTCGATCAACTCGATCTGCCACGCGATCGGCTCCCGGCCGTTCAAGTCCCGTGACAAGTCCGGCAACGTCTGGTGGCTGGCGGTGCTGTCCTGCGGCGAGTCCTGGCACAACCTGCACCACGCCGACCCCACCTCGGCCCGGCACGGCGTGCTGCGCGGCCAGATCGACTCCTCCGCCAGGCTGATCCGCTGGTTCGAACAGGCGGGCTGGGCGAAGGATGTGCGGTGGCCGGACGCGGAGCGGATCGCCGCCCGCCGCACCGCATGACCCGACGCCTGCAGCATGATGTAAGGGTGAACGGGAGCAACGGAGACACCACGGACGGCCGGACCACACGAGCGGAGACCGCCCGTACCCGGTCCGCTGCTCCCGCCCGCCCCAGCAAGCCCGGCCGGGTCAGGATGACCGGCAAGCAGCGCAGAGAGCAGTTGCTGGACATCGGCCGGACGGTCTTCGCCGAGCGTGGCTACGACGGCACCTCGGTGGAGGAGATCGCCGAACGGGCGGGCGTCTCCAAGCCGGTGGTCTACGAGCACTTCGGGGGCAAGGAGGGGCTGTACGCGGTCGTGGTCGACCGGGAGATGCAGCTCCTCCTCGACATGGTCACCGGCGCGCTCACCGGCGGGCACTCCCGCGAGCTGCTGGAGCAGGCCGCCTTCGCGCTGATGGACTACATCGACACCTCGACCGACGGCTTCAAGATCCTGGTCCGGGACTCCCCGGTGGCCCAGTCCACCGGCAGCTTCGCCTCGCTGATCAGCGACATCGCCACCCAGGTCGAGGACATCCTCGGCCTGGAGTTCAAGTCCCGCGGCTTCGACGCCCGGCTGGCGCCGATGTACTCGCAGATGCTGGTCGGCATGGTCGCGCTCACCGGCCAGTGGTGGCTGGAGGTCCGCCGTCCGGGCAAGGCCGAGGTGGCCGCCCACCTGGTGAACCTGGCCTGGCACGGCCTGGAGGGGATGGAGCGGCACCCCAAGCTGGTCGGCGACCGGCAGCTCTGATTTCGTCGTGGCAGCTGTGCCCATGGTGTTCACCGAGGAAGTCTTGACGTCAAGAGGCTTCATATCGACACACCCGTGGCTACACTGATCCACATGGAGGACGAGGTCGACCGGCTGGTCGCTGCATGGCGCCGCGAGCGCCCCGACCTCGACGTGTCCCCGCTCGAGGTACTCAGCCGGGTCAGCCGGCTCGCCCGGCACCTGGACCGGGCCCGTCGCACAGCCTTCGCGGAGCACGGCCTGGAGCCATGGGAGTTCGACGTGCTGACCGCCCTGCGCCGGGCCGGCTCCCCGTACCAGCTCTCCCCCGGTCAGCTCCTCACCCAGACCCTGGTCACCTCGGGCACCATGACCAACCGGATCGACCGGCTCACCGGCAAGGGCCTGGTCAAGCGGCTGCCCGACCCCGACGACCGGCGCGGGGTCCTGGTCCGGCTGACCGAGGACGGCCGCGACCGCGCCGACGAGGCACTGGCCGGCCTGCTGGCCCACGAGCGGGCCCTGCTGGCCGAACTGACGGGTCACCAGCAGACCGAACTCGCCAGTCTGCTCCGCCAGTTGGTGACACCGTTCGACCGCGCCGGTTAGCTTTCTGCAGGTCGCTCGGGGCTCGGGTCACTGCGAAAGTGCCTGACCACCTACGCGCGGATCACCTGTTCCGAGGTCGGCGTCGCAGTTCCCCGAGCCCCTGGACCGTAGGACCGGAGCACCTGCCGAAAGTCAGAAGCCGTCCGGGTAGGGGCTGCTGAGGGCCGGGACGGGCTGGGCTTCGGGGGTGCGGTAGCCCGGGAGGAGTTCGGCGAGGCGGCGGCGGACTTCGGCGTCGGAGTTGCCCGCTGCGGCCTGGTAGAGGCCGGTCAGGCCGCCGGCCAGGTCCTCGGGGCCGGCCGAGTGGTCGGCGACGGTGGCGTAGATCCGGGCGTGTGCGGTGGGGAGACGTACCTCGCCCTCGGAGAACAGCGCCTCGTTGAGCTTCTCCCCGGCCCGCAGGCCGGTGTACCGGATCTCCACCTCCTCCGCCTCCAGCTGCACCTGCCGGGCGAAGTTGTGCACCAGGTCGACGATCCGCACCGGCTCGCCCATGTCCAGCACGAACACCTCCCCGCCGTGCGCCATCCGCCCGGCCTCCAGCACCAGGCCGACCGCCTCCTCGATGGTCATGAAGAACCGGGTCACATCGGGGTGAGTAACCGTCACCGGGCTTCCGCTGCGCAGCTGTTCGGCCAGTACGGACAGCAGCGAGCCCCGCGAGCCGAGCACGTTGCCGAACCGGACCGCCGAGAAGACCCCGGTACCGAGGTTGCGGGCGTCCCTGGCGTTGGCCTGCACGATCAGCTCGGCCAGCCGCTTGCTGGCGCCGAGCACCGAGGTCGGGTCGGCCGCCTTGTCGGTGGAGATCAGCACGAACCGCTCGACGCCGGTGGCCAGCGCCGCCTCGACCAGGTTGTCGGTGCCCAGCACGTTGGACTTCACGGCCTCGGAGGGGTGCCGCTCCAGCAGCGGGAGGTGCTTGTGGGCGGCGGCGTGGAAGACCACCTCGGGCTTGAGGTCGCGGAAGATCTGCTGGATTCTCGGCCGGTCCCGGATGTCGGCGATCACCAGCGAGTCGTCGGTGAGCAACGCCTCGCCCCAGATGTCCAGTTGGAGCCGGTGCAGGTTGGACTCGTCATGGTCGAGCATGTACAGCTCGGCCGGTCCGAAGGCGTGCAGCTGGCGGCAGAGTTCACTGCCGATCGAGCCGCCCGCGCCGGTGACCAGCACCCGGCGGCCCTCGATCACGGCCCGGACGTCCGAGGAGACCACGTGCACCTCGTGCCGGCCGATCAGCCGGTTGACGTCCAGGCTGCGCAGGTCGGAGCCGACCACCTCGCGGCGGAGCGCGGACAGGAAGGACGGCAGGTAGCGGACCGAGGCACCGGCCGCCGCCGCGGCGGTGGCGAGCTGGCGGACCCGTTGGTGGGCCAGGCCGGGGATGGCCAGCACCACCACCTGGGCCCGGTGCCGGACGGCGAGTTCGGTCAGTTCGACGAGCGTTCCGAGTACCGGTGCGCCACTGACCAGCTGACCGGCCTTCAGCGGATCGTCGTCCAGCAGTCCGACCGGGAGCAGCCCGAAGTCGGGCGTCCGATCGAGGTCGCGGACCAGTGCGGTGCCGGCCGAACCGGCTCCGACCACGATCGTCCGCAGACCCGAACCGCCCTCCTGGAGTGGATGGTTGGCCGGATTCAGGCGTGCGGCATTGTTGTACGGCGACATGTGTCCTCCGAATTCCCTGACCTGACGATGTCGGTACCTGGGCTTGGGGGGCTGGTCAGCCGGCGCCGGGGCCTGTGGCGACGGTTGGGGTGGTGCGCGGGGTGGGTGGTGCGGCCGGTTCGGAGGGGCTGACGCCCGCCCGCCGGGCCACCGCGACGGCGGCGAGGGTGGAGTGCACCCCCAACTTGCCGAGCACGTTCTGCATATGGGTGCGGACGGTGTGCGGGGAGAGGTAGAGCCGCTCGGCCACGGCCTGCCGGCCGAGCCCGGCGACCATGCAGCGGAGCACCTCCTCCTCCCGGGGGGTGAGGCTCTCCACCAGCCGTTCGCTCTCCGTCCGGTCCCGCCGGGCGGCGGTCAACTCCCGTACCACCCCGGTGAGCAGGGCGGGTGGCAGGTGGGTCTCGTCGCGCAGGACGCCGCGGATCACGGCCATCAGGCGCGGCAGCGAGCTGTCCTTGGCGACCCAGCCGCAGGCGCCGGCCTGCAGGGCCCGGACGGCCCGGCGCGGGTCGTCCTCGCGGGCCAGCACCACGGCGCGCAGTTCGGGATAGGTCCGGCAGGCCCTGGCCAGCAGTGGCAGGCCGTCGGCGACCGGCCCTGCCGGTGGCCTGAGCGGGCCTGCGGGCAGCAGTACGGGCGGCCTCCTGGGTGCCGGTGCGCGGCCGAACTGCCCTTCCGGCTCGGCTGGTTGACGGGGACGGCGGAGGACGGCGGTGCTCGCGGGGCCCAGGTCTGCGTCGATCAGGATCACGTCGAAGGCCCGTCCTTCGGCGGCGGCCCGCTCCAGGGCGTGCTCGGCTCCGGCCGCGCTCCCGGCCACACCGACCTCGACGTCCGCCTCGGCGGCCAGGGTGGCCGCCAGCGCCTCGGCAAAGATCCGGTGGTCGTCGACCACCAGGACGCGAACCCGTCCCATCGTCGTTCCCCCCTGCTCGGGTGCCGGCCCCCACCGGCTGCCGGGGCCACTGCGGCGGGCTCGCCCACTTCTGCCCCCCGGTTCCCTGCGGGACTCAGCGTACGGAAGCGGGCAGTGAATCGGTGGGGATTTGGTGAAGTTTCGTCATTCACCCCGTAGTTGTCCGGACATGACAGCGCCCCGGGCCGACGCTGGGTCGGTCCGGGGCGCTGTGCTGGGGACTCAGCCGAGCCGGCGGGCTCCGGCGGCCGGGGTGGCGGTGAAGGTGCGCGGGTCGGCGTACCCGGCGGCCTTGAAGGCACCGGTCACGGCGGCCGCGATGCCGTCCAGCCGTTCGGCGTCGACCAGGGCGATCACCGAGCCGCCGAAGCCGCCGCCGGTCATCCGGGCGCCGAGTGCACCGGCCTCGACCGCCGCCGCGACCGCGAGGTCGGTCTCCGGGCAGGAGACCCCGTAGTCGTCCCGGAGCGAGGCGTGCCCGGCGGTCAGCACCGGGCCGAGCCCGGTCAGGTCGTCCGCGTCCAGCAGCGCGATCGCCTGCTCGACCCGGGCGTTCTCGGTCACCACGTGCCGGACCAGCGGCCGGAGTTCATCGGGCAGCGCAGCCAGTGCGGCGGGCAGTCCTGCCTGGTCGAGGTCGCGCAGGGCGGGCAGCCCGAGCAGCCCGGCGGCCCGCTCGCAGCCGGCCCGCAGGGCGGCGTACGCACCGTCGGCCAGGTCGTGCTTGACCCGGGTGTCGATCACCAGCAGACGCAGGCCCCGGCCCGCCAGGTCGAGCGGGACCTGACGCTGCGCCAGGTCCCGGGTGTCCAGGAAGAGCGCGCCGCCCTCGGCGCAGCACATCGAGGCCATCTGGTCCATCACACCGCACGGGACGCCGACGAAGTCGTTCTCGGCCCGCTGCGCGAGGAGCGCCAACGCGGCCGCGTCCAGGTCCAGTTCGTACAGGTCGCGGTAGGCGGTGGCGACCACGCACTCCAGCGAGGCGGAGGAGGACAGGCCCGCCCCGGTCGGCACGTCGCTGTCGAACCAGAAGTCCGCGCCACCGACCTGGTGCCCGGCCTCGCGGAGCGCCCAGACCACTGCGGCGGGGTACTTGGCCCAGCCCTCCACGGCGCCGGGGGTCAGCCCGGCGACGTCCAGCTCGGTCACCCTGCCGTCGCCCTGCTCGCTCCACAGCCTCAACAGGCCGTCGGTGCGCAGCCGGACGGCCGCCCTGGTGGTGTGCGGCAGGGCGATCGGGAGCACGAACCCGTCGTTGTAGTCGGTGTGCTCGCCGATCAGGTTGACTCGGCCGGGCGCCGCCCAGACCCCGGTCGGGGCGGCGCCGTGGACGGACTGGAAGTCGGTCATGCGTTCTTCTTCTCCAAGGTGAACTGCCAGGCGTCCTTGACGATCTCGTCCAGGTCGGCACGACGGGGGGTCCAGCCCAGTGCCTGGTGGGCGCGGGCGGCGGAGGCGACCAGGACGGCCGGGTCGCCGGGGCGGCGGTCGGCGACCACGACCGGGATCTCCCGGCCCGTCACCCGCTTCACCGACTCGATCACCTCGCGGACCGAGAAGCCGCTGCCGTTGCCGAGGTTGCAGATCAGGTGCTCACCGGGCTTGGCGGCGTCCAGCGCCAGCAGGTGCGCGTCGGCCAGGTCGGCGACGTGGATGTAGTCGCGGATGCAGGTGCCGTCCGGGGTCGGGTAGTCCTCGCCGTAGACCGCGATGTGCGGGCGCTCGCCCAGGGCGGCCTGGAAGACCAGCGGGATCAGGTGCGACTCGGGGTCGTGCCGCTCGCCATAGGCGCCGTACGCCCCGGCCACGTTGAAGTAGCGCAGCGAGACCGCGGCGAGGCCGTGCGCGACCGCCTCACTGGTGATCAGGTGGTCCACCGCGAGCTTGGTGGCGCCGTAGGTGTTGGTCGGCGAGGTGCGGGCGGTCTCGGCGATCGGCACCTCCTCCGGCTCGCCGTAGACGGCGGCGGTGGAGGAGAAGACCAGCTTGCCGACGCCGGCCTTGCGCATCGCGCTGATCAGCTCCAGCGAACCGGCCACGTTGTTGCGCCAGTACTTCTCCGGGTCGGCGACCGACTCGCCGACCTGCGAGCAGGCGGCGAAGTGCAGCACACCGTCGAAGGAGGAGTCGAGCACCTCGGCCGCGTCCTGGATCCGGCCCCGGACGAACTCGGCCCCGGCCGGCACACCCTCGCGGAAGCCGGTGGAGAGGTCGTCGAGCACGGTGACCTGGTGGCCCGCCTCCAGCAGGTGCGCGGTGACCACACTGCCGACGTAGCCGGCGCCACCGGTGACCAGGTACTTACTCATGTTGCGACCTCCCGCAGGCGATGGGCCGCCGACTCCGGCGACACATCGTTGATGAATGCGTCCATGCCGGATTCGACGCCGGCCAGGAACTTGAGCTTGCCTACCGTACGACGGATCGTGAACAGCTCCAGATGCAGTGCCAGCTCGGTGCGGTGCCGGGCGGGCGCCTGGTGCCAGGCCGCGATGTACGGGGTCGGCGCGCTGCCATCGAACAACCGGTCGAAGCGGCGCAGCAGTTCGAGGTAGATCCCCGGGAACTCGGTCCGCTCCGGCTCGGTCAGCCCGGTCAGGTCGGCCACCCGGCGGTTCGGGTACAGGTGCACCTCGTACGGCCAGCGGGCGGCGAACGGGACGAACGCCGTCCAGTGCTCGCCCCGGAGCACCACTCGTACGGGATCGGCCAGTTCGGCCGCGAGCAGGTCCTCGGACAGGTTGCGGCCGGTGGCGGCGCGGTGCTCGTCGGCCCGGGCGAGCATCCTGACGGTGCGTGGGGTGACGAACGGGAAGGCGTAGATCTGGCCGTGCGAGTGGGCCAGCGTCACGCCGATCTCGGCGCCCCGGTTCTCGAAGCAGTAGACCTGCTCGACGCCCGGCAGCAGGGAGAGTTCGGCCGTCCGGTCGGTCCAGGCGTCCAGCACCAGGCGGGCCTGCGGCTCGCTCAGGTCGGCGAACGAGGCCTGGTGGTCGGCGGTGAAGCAGACCACCTCGCAGCGGCCGACACCCGGCGTCAGCTCGCGCAGCGGTGTGGCGTCCGGCTCCACCTCGGCGGCGGCGCCGAGGGCGAGCGAGGGGAACCGGTTCTCGAAGACCACCACCTCGTACTCCGGCGCCGGGATCTCGCTGAGGCGGCCGTCCCTGGACGGGCAGAGCGGGCACTCGTCGGCCGGGGGGTGGTAGATCCGGCCCTGGCGGTGCGCCGCGACCGTGACGTGGTCGCCGGTGACCGGGTCGCGGCGGACCTCCGACAGCGCGGCGGTGGCCTCCAGCGGACGCAGGTCGGTGAAGGCCCGGTCGGCGGTCTCCTCCGCGTCGAAGTAGATGAGCTCGCGGCCGTCCGCGAGCTTGGTCGTGGTCTTCTGCACGGCTCCGCCTTCCGATGTGCTCTGCGCTCACATAATCAAACAGAAACACACATCAGTCAACAGTCCACGGGTTAAAGGCCGCCGTCCTCAGTTCCGCGTGATGCGCTCCAGCAGGCCGGTACGGACCGCGAGGGCGGTGGCTTCCAGGCGAGTACGGGCGCCGAGCTTCATCAGGACGCGCTGGACGTGGGTGCGGGCGGTGCTCGGAGCGATGCCCATTCCGGCCGCGATGGCGGTGGTGTCCTGGCCCTCGGTGATCCGGATCAGCACCTGGACCTCCCGCCGGGTCAGCGCCCCGAGCAGCCGGACCGCGTCGTCGTCCGGCTCGGCCATCGGGCGGAGCACCCGCTCGAAGGCGCCCTGCAGCACCTCGACCGCGACCGCCGCCTCCCCCGCCCTGACCCGCGCGATCGCCCGCTCGACCCCCTCGATCCGCTCGTCGCTGCGGACGTACCCCGCCGCACCGGCCGCGAACGCCGCCGCCACCCGGCCCGGCTCGCCGACCGGGCCGAGCACCACCACCGCGATCTCCGGCCGCTCCCGGCGCAGCCGCCGCAGCGGCTCGAAGGCGTCCGGCGCACCCGGCCCCGACACCCCGAACAGGCAGACCTCGGGCCGCCGTCCGGCCACCGACTCGGCCACCGCCCGGGCCGGCGAGCCGATCGCGAGCACCCGGTGCCCGCGCAGCGCCAGCGCGGCGGCCAGCGTCTCCGCGAGCAGTCTGTGGTCGTCGACCACCACGAGCCGAACGCCCATGGCGCCCTCCACTCCCCGTCCGGCCGCGCCCCCCGCACCCCGTCCGTACCCGGCGGGCCGCCGTGACGCACCATCAGAGCGCATTCGGCCCCGGCCCGCCAGAGCGCGGGCGGGTCGGGCCACGCCCTCAGGAAACACCGAAGGCCCCCGCCGAAGTGGCGGGAGCCTTCTGTGACTGGAGCCCCCATGCGGAATCGAACCGCAGACCTTCTCCTTACCATGGAGACGCTCTACCGACTGAGCTATAGGGGCGAACCGGTCGAACGAGGAAGACATTACACGGTGATCGGCCGGTACGGGAAATCCGGTCCGGCCGCCGCTCCGCTCCCCGCCCGACGGCCCGTCAGCCGGGCTCGGCCACCGGCCCCCGGCGACGGACGGCGGCCAGGTCGCGCCCCCGGGTCTCGGGCAGCGCCAGCAGGCTGAGCAGCGAGATCACGCCCACCCCGGCCGCGTACCAGCCGATGGGGACGGCGGTGCCGTAGGCGCTGTTCAGCCGGGTGGCGACCAGCGGTGCGGTGGCCCCGCCGACCACCCCACCGAGGTTGTAGCCGAGCGCCACGCCGGTGTACCGCAGCCGGGTCGGGAACAGCTCCGGCAGATACCCGGCGACCGGCCCGAAGTGCAGCCCGAGCACGGCCATCGCGCCGATCAGCGCCACCCCGACCAGGACCGGCCTGGCCGTCTCCAGCAGCGGGAAGAGCACCAGCGCCCAGCCGGTGGCCAGCGAGGTCGTGGCGACCAGGGTCCGCCGACGGCCCCAGCGGTCGCCCTGCCCCGCGCTGAACCAGACCGTGCCCGCCATGACCAGCGCCCCGGCCAGCAGCAGACCGAGCACCAGGCCACTGGCCAGGCCCAGTTCACCGGTCGCGTACGCCAGCGCGTAGGTGGTGGTCAGGTAGAACAGCGTGTACCCGACGGTGATCGAGAGGCCGCCGAGCAGCACCGTCCGCCCGTGCTCCCTGAGCAGCTCGACCACCGGCACCCGGGCCCGTTCCGGCTGCTCCCGGAACACCGGCGACTCGGCCACCCGCAGCCGGACGAACAGCCCGAACGCCACCAGCGCGGCCGAGGCCAGGAACGGCACCCGCCAGCCCCAGCTGAGGAACGCCGACCGGCTCAGCCCCTCGGAGAGCGCCAGGAAGACCGCGTTGGCCAGGAAGAAGCCGGCACACGGGCCGAGCTGGAGGTACCCGCCGTACCGCCCGCGCCGCTCAGGCGGGGCGTGCTCGGCCAGCAGCAGCGCCGCGCCGCCCCACTCGCCACCCAGGCCGATGCCCTGACAGAACCTCAGGAACACCAGCAGCACCGGCGCCCAGATCCCCCAGGCCCCGTACCCGGGCAGCAGCCCGACCAGCGCGGTGGAGATCCCCATCAGCAGCAACGAGCCGACCAGGGTGGTCTTCCGGCCGAGCCGGTCGCCGTAGTGACCGAACAGCACCGCGCCGACCGGCCGGGCCAGGAACGCCACCGCGTACACCGAGAAGGCGGCCAGCAGCCCGCCGGCCGCACCGAGGCCGGGGAAGAACACCTGGCCGAAGACCAGCGCGGCCGCCGTCCCGTAGCTGAAGAAGTCGTAGTACTCGATCGTGGTGCCGACCATGGCGGCCGCCGCCACCCGGCGGAGCGCCGGAGGAGAGGAAGTCATGACCCCACCCTTGCGGCGGCCCCACCTGCCGGGACAGCGGTCAGCCGGGTGATCCCGGAGCGCGGTCCCGAGCGCCCGCCGGGGTGGTGCATGTCCCGGTACCTGGCGGTATGGTGTGCGCTCCTGGCAGGAAAGGACCGGACATGCAGGAGCTGTTCAGCAATCGTGGTGTCCTCTTCCGAGTCCTTCCGGTGCTCGGCCTGGCGCTCGGATTCTTCCTGCTGGACCGGGGGCTGACCCTCTGTCACGAGGGCGGCTCGATCGGCTGGCCGATACCCGGCGCGGTCGTCGCCGCGTGTTCGCTCGGACTGACGGTGCGCAGCTTCCGCTGAGCCGGTGTCTACTCCTGCTCGGCGAGTTCCATCCAGGCGAGCTCCAGCTCCTCCTTGTCCTCGCGGACCTTGCGGAGCTGAGCATCCAGGTCGGAGATCTTCGCGAAGTCGGCTGCGTGCTCGGCGAGTTGGGCGTGCAGCTTGACCTCCTGGGCGTCCAGCTTGACGATCTGGCGCTCCAGCTTCTGCATCTCCTTCTTCACCGCCCGACTGTCCCCGACCGGCCTGGCCGGGGCGGCGAGCGACGCCGGGACGGCCTGCTCGACCATCTTGGCCCGCCGCTCCAGGTACTCGTCGACGCCCTTCGGGAGCATCCGCAGCCGCTTGTCGCCGAGCAGCGCGTGCACGGTGTCGGTGGTCCGCTCGATGAAGAACCGGTCGTGGCTGATGACCACCATCGAGCCCGGCCAGCCGTCGAGCAGGTCCTCCAGCTGGTTGAGCGTCTCGATGTCCAGGTCGTTGGTGGGCTCGTCGAGGAAGAGCACGTTGGGCTCGTCCATCAGCAGCCGGAGCAGCTGGAGCCGACGCCGCTCACCACCCGAGAGGTCGCCGACCGGCGTCCACTGCTTGTCCTTGGTGAAGCCGAACTGCTCGCAGAGCTGACCGGCACTCATCTCCCGGCCCTTGCCGAGGTCGACCCGGCCGCGGATCTGCTCGACGGCCTGGAGCACCCGGGTCGCCGGGTCCAGCTCGGCGATCTCCTGGGAGAGGTAGGCCAGCCGGACGGTCTTGCCGACCTTGATCACACCGGACGCGGGCTGCACGTCACCCTGGGTCGCGTGGGCGGCCTGCATGGCCCGCAGCAGCGAGGTCTTACCCGCGCCGTTGACGCCGAGCAGGCCGATCCGGTCGCCGGGGCCGAGGTTCCAGGTCAGGTTCTCCAGCAGCAGCTTGGGGCCGGCCTTGACGGTGACGTCCTCCAGCTCGAAGACCGTCCGGCCGAGCCGGGCGTTGGCGAACTTCATCAGCTCGCTCTTGTCCCGGGGCTCCGGCACGTCGGCGATCAGGGCGTTGGCGGCCTCGATCCGGTAGCGCGGCTTCGAGGTCCGGGCGGGGGCGCCGCGGCGCAGCCAGGCCAGCTCCTTGCGGGCCAGGTTCTGCCGCTTCTGCTCCTCGGTGGCCTCGGCCCTGGTGCGCTCGGCGCGGGCGAAGACGTAGTCGGAGTAGCCGCCCTCGTACTCGCGGACCTCGCCGCGCTGGACGTCCCACATCCGGGTGCAGACCTGGTCCAGGAACCACCGGTCGTGGGTCACGCAGACCAGGCCCGAGCGGCGGTTCTGCAGGTGCTTGGCCAGCCAGGCGATGCCCTCGACGTCGAGGTGGTTGGTGGGCTCGTCCAGCACGACCAGGTCGTGCTCGCCGAGCAGCAGCTGGGCCAGCGCGATCCGGCGGCGCTCGCCACCGGAGAGCGGGCCGATCACGGTGTCCAGGCCCTGCGGGAAACCGGGCAGGTCGAGACCGCCGAACAGGCCCTGGATGATGTCGCGGATCCGGGAGTCGCCGAGCCACTCGTGGTCGGCCCGCCCGCCGATGACCTCCTGCCGGATGGTCGCCTTCGGGTCCAGCGAGTCGTGCTGGGTGAGCACCGCGAGCTGGAGGCCGCCGGAGTGGGTGATCCGGCCGCTGTCCGGCTCCTCCAGCTTGGCCAGCATCCGGATCAGCGTGGTCTTGCCGTCGCCGTTCCGCCCGACCACGCCGATCCGGTCCCCCTCGCTGACGCCGAGGGTGACCCCGTCGAGCAGGGCCCGGGTGCCGTAGACCTTGCTGACGGACTCGATGGTGGCGAGATTGACGGCCACTGCAGCTGCGCTCCTGGAACTAGAGAGGCCGGGAGACGTCCCGGGGCCTCCAGCCTAGTGGGGTGCTCAGCCGGAGCTGTCCAGCCGGTCGCGCTGCTCGGCCGACAGCTCCAGGTCGAGCGCGGCCAGGCTCTCGTCCAGCTGGGCCACCGAAGAGGCGCCGACCAGTGGGACCACCGGGACCTCGCCGCCGATCAGCCAGGCCAGCACCACCTGGTTGACGGTGGCTCCGGTCTCGGCGGCGACCTGGACGAGGACGGTCCGGCGGGCCCGGGTGCCCGCGTGGTCGAAGACCGGGCCGAGTGGCTTGTCCGGCCGGGTGTAGCCGCCGCCGAGCAGCGGCGAGTACGCCACCAGGGTGAGCGCCGGGTCCTCCCGCACGTAGCTGAGCAGGTCACCGTTGACCACGCCCTGGTCACCGTCGACCGTGAGGGCGCCCGGCAGGTCGGCCCGGCGGCGGAAGTAGCTGTGGCTGTACTGGAGCACCTCGTACCCCGGCAGCCCGGCCCGCGCCGCCAGGTTGCGCGCCCGCTCGACCCGCCAGGACCAGTGGTTGCTGACGCCCAGCAGGCCCACCGTGCCCTCGCCCACCAGCGCGCCGAACGCCTCGACGGTCTCCGCCAGCGGCACCTTGGTGTCCTCGACGTGCGCGTACAGCAGGTCCAGTTTGTCGACCCCGAGTCGCTCGCGGCTCTGCTCGGCCTGCTCCCGGATCGCCCGGGCGGACAGGCCCGCGCCGTTGTCCACGTAGCCGGTGCCCGGGGCCAGCGGGCGGGCGCCGAGCTTGGTGGCGATCACCACCTCGTCGGTGACCCCCCGGCTGCGCCGCCAGCGGCCGACCAGCAGCTCGCTGGCGTCGCCCTGGCTGCCGTCGATCCAGTAGGCGTAGTTGTTGGAGGTGTCGATGAAGGTGCCGCCCGCCTCGACGTAGCGGTCCAGCACGGCGAACGAGGTGGCCTCGTCGGTCAGCGTGCCCATCAGCATGGCGCCCAGGCTGAGCACGCTGACCTCGCGGCGGGTCTTCGGGTCGGTGCCGATCGTGCGGTACTGCATGCCAGTCTCCCCGTCTCACGGCCCGTCAACTGCGGGCGCTGAGCAGGAGTCTGGATCCTGGAGTGCACTCTAGGTCAACTGGTCTGGACCTCTGCACCGCGAACCGGGCCGTACGTGGCGTGCGCCGCCCGGCAGGTACCGGAGGCCAGCAGCGCCGCGGCGACCGCCTCGGCCGACTCGGCGTCCTTGACCAGGAAGGCGGTGGTCGGCCCCGAGCCGGAGACCAGCGCGGCCAGTGCGCCCGCCTCGGTGCCCGCGCGCAGGGTGTCGGCGAGCGAGGGGCGGAGCGAGACGGCGGCGGACTGCAGGTCGTTGGTCAGCGCCTTGGCCAGCATCACCGGGTCACCGGCGGCCAGCGCGGCCAGCAGCGCCGGGTCGGCGTCCGGGGTGGCCACCTCGGACTCGGTGCAGCCGGTGCCCGCCTCGACCCGCAGGCGGTCGCACTCGCGGAACACCGCCGGGGTGGAGAGCCCGCCGTCGGCCACCGCGAAGACCCAGTGGAACGTACCGGTGACCGGCAGCGGCTCCAGGATCTCGCCCCGCCCCCGGCCCAGCGCGACCCCGCCGAGCAGCGCGAACGGCACGTCCGAGCCCAGCTCGGCAGCCAGCTCGTGCAGTACCTCGGCCGGGGTGTCCAGGCCCCACAGCGCGTCGCAGGCGACCAGCGCGGCCGCACCGTCGGCACTGCCGCCCGCCATCCCGCCGGCGACCGGGATCGACTTGTCGATGTGCAGGGCGACGTGCGGCTCGATGCCGTGGTGGGCGGCGAGCAGCCGGGCCGCACGGGCGGCCAGGTTGCTGTCGTCCAGCGGGACCGAGGCGGCGTCCGGCCCGGTGCAGGTGAGGATGACGCCCTCGCCGTGACGGGCCGTCACCTGGTCGCCGAGCGCGACCGCGAAGAACACGTTGGCCAGGTCATGGAAGCCGTCGGCCCGCAGGCCGCCGACCCCGAGCTGCGCGTTGACCTTGGCGGGCACCCGGACCGTGACCATCAGACGTCCTTCGGCTTGTGCTCGGCGATCGCGGCGAACTGCTCGACCGTGAGCATCTCGCCGCGCAGCTTGTGGTCGATCCCGGCGGCGGCCAGCGCCTGCTCGGCCGCGGCCGGGGAGCCGGCCCAGCCGGACAGTGCGGCCCGCAGGGTCTTCCGACGCTGCGCGAAGGCGGCGTCCACCACCGCGAACACCTCCTTGCGGGTGGCGGTGGTCTGCGGCGGCTGACGGCGGATCAGCGAGACCAGGCCGGAGTCCACGTTCGGTGCGGGCCAGAAGACGTTCCGGCCGATCGCCCCGGCCCGCTTCACCTCGGCGTACCAGTTGGCCTTGACCGAGGGCACCCCGTACACCTTGTTGCCCGGCTTGGCGGCGAGCCGGTCGGCGACCTCGCTCTGCACCATCACCAGCGTGCGCTCGATGGTCGGGAAGGTGGCCAGCATGTGCAGCAGCACCGGTACGGCCACGTTGTACGGCAGGTTGGCGACCAGCGCAGTGGGCGGCGGGCCGGGCAGCTCGGTGACCTCCATCGCGTCCCGGAGCACCAGGTCGAAGTCCTTGACCCGCTCGGGCAGCCGGGCGGCGACCGTGGTCGGCAGGTGCCGCGCCAGCAGCGGGTCGATCTCCACCGCCGTGACGTGCTTCGCCACGTCCAGCAGCGCCAGCGTCAGCGACCCGAGCCCGGGCCCGACCTCGACCACCACGTCCTCGGCCGTCACCCCGCCCGCGCGGACGATCCGGCGCACGGTGTTGCCGTCGATGACGAAGTTCTGCCCGCGCTGCTTGGTGGGCTTCACCCCGAGCGTGGCGGCCAGCTCACGGATGTCGGAGGCGCCGAGCAGGAAGCTGTCGGCCGTGGGGGTGGGGTCGCTGTTCACCCCCCAAGGATACGAGGCGCAGAGACCCTCCGGCCGTTGGTGGGTGGGTCTCAGTATCCGAAGGCGCGGGCCGTGTTGGCGGCGATCGCCGTGGCGAGGCCGTCGTCGGACAGGCCCAGGGTCGCCGCCATCGAGCGCAGGGTGATCGGGATCAGGTACGGCGCGTTGGGGCGGCCCCGGTACGGGTGCGGGGTGAGGAACGGCGCGTCGGTCTCGATCAGCACCCGGTCCAGCGGGGTGGCCAGCAGCGCGTCCCGGAGCGGCTGGTTGGCCTTGAAGGTGACCGGCCCGGCGAAGGACAGGTACCAGCCGTGCTCGGCGCAGACCTTGGCCATCTCGGCGTCGCCGGAGTAGCAGTGGAAGACCGTGCGCTCGGGGGCGCCCTCGGCCAGCAGGACGTCGATCACGTCCTGGTGCGCCTCCCGGTCGTGGATCACCAGCGCCTTGCCGTGCCGCTTGGCGATCTCGATGTGCCGGCGGAACGACTCCTTCTGGATGTCCACGCCCTCGGGCCCGGTCCGGAAGTAGTCCAGGCCGGTCTCGCCGACCGCGAGCACCTGCGGCAGCGCCGCGAGGCGGTCTATCTCGGCCAACGCGGCTTCCAGCGCGGGCGAGCCGCCCGCTGCCCGCTTCTGCCCCGACCAGCCGTCGGGGTCGCCGAGCACCAGCCGGGGCGCCTCGTTGGGGTGCAGCGCGACGGCCGCGTGGACCTGCTCGAACTCCGCCGCCAGCTCGGCCGCCCAGCGGGAGCCGGCCACGTCGCAGCCCACCTGGACCACGGTGGTCACCCCCACCGAGGCGGCCTTGGCCAGGCTCTCGGCGGGGGTGCCGGACTGCATGTCCAGGTGGGTGTGCGAGTCGGCGACCGGCACCCCGAGGGGGACGGGCAGCGGCGGCGGGGTCGAGCGGTCGTCGGCCATCAGGCTGCGGGCTTCTCTTCCAGGCGGGGGAACAGGATCTCGCCCTTGGTCACCGTGGCGCCCACCGGCAGGCGGCCCCAGTCGGCGACGGTGGCGATGGTCTGCGCGGCCAGCGGGCCGAGCTCCGGCTCCGCGCCGAGCGACTCCCAGAGCTTCTCGGCGGTGGCCGGCATCAGCGGGTTGAGCAGCACGGCGGTCGCCCGCAGCGCCTCGGCGGCGGTGTACAGGATGGTGGCGAGGCGGGCCTGGCCCTCGGCCGACTCGTCCTTGGCCACCTTCCACGGCTCCTGCTCGGTGAGGTAGCCGTTGACCTGCTTGATGAACTCGAAGACGGCCGCGATGCCGCCCGCGAAGTCCAGCTCCTCGCCGATCTTCCGGTCCGCCAGCTGAGTGGCCGTCACCAGCCCGTCGGCGACGGCCTGCTCGGCCGCACCGGCCGCCGTCGCGGCGGGCAGCGCACCGTCGTAGTACTTGCCGACCATGGCCGCCACCCGGGAGGCCAGGTTGCCGAAGTCGTTGGCCAGCTCGGAGGTGTACCGGGCGGAGAAGTCCTCCCAGGAGAACGAGCCGTCGGTGCCGAACGGGATCGCCCGCAGGAAGTAGTAGCGGTACGCGTCCACCCCGAAGTGCGAGGTGAGCTGCTGCGGCGAGATGCCGGTCAGGTTGGACTTGCTCATCTTCTCGCCGCCGACCATCAGCCAGCCGTTGGCGACCACCCGCTTGGGCAGCGGCAGCCCGGCGGCCATCAGCATGGCCGGCCAGATCACCGCGTGGAACCGCAGGATGTCCTTGCCGACCAGGTGCACCGAGGCCGGCCACAGCTCGGCGAACCGCTCCGGGTCAGCGCCGTACCCGGCGGCGGTGATGTAGTTCAGCAGCGCGTCCACCCAGACGTACAGGACGTGCTTCTCGTCCCAGGGCAGCGGAATGCCCCAGTTGAAGGTGGAGCGGGAGATCGAGAGGTCCTTGAGGTCCTGCTCGACGAAGCGCAGCACCTCGTTGCGGGCCGAGGCGGGCGCGATGAAATCGGGGTTCTGGGCGTAGAACTCCAGCAGCTTCGGGCCGTACGCGGAGAGCCGGAAGAAGTAGTTCTCCTCCTCCAGCCACTCGACCGGCTTCTTGTGCACCGGGCAGAGCTTCTCGTCCGCGGTGGCGCCGGGCAGCAGCTCGCCCGGGATCTTGTACTCCTCGCAGCCGACGCAGTACGGGCCCTCGTAACCGCCCTTGTAGATCTCGCCCTTGTCGAAGAGCCCCTGGACGAACTCCTGAACGCGGTCGGTGTGCCGCTGCTGGGTGGTCCGGATGAAGTCGTCGTTGGCCACGTTGAGGTGCTGCCAGAGCGGCTTCCACTCCTCCTCGACCAGCTTGTCGCACCACTGCTGCGGGGTGACCCCGTGGGTGTCCGCCGTCCGCATGATCTTCTGGCCGTGCTCGTCGGTACCGGTCAGGTACCACACCTTCTCCCCGCGCTGGCGGTGCCAACGCGTGAGGACGTCCCCGGCAACGGTGGTGTACGCGTGGCCCAGGTGCGGGCGATCGTTCACGTAGTAGATCGGGGTGGAGACGTAGTAGGCCGAGTTCGATGCCTCGGTGGTGCTGTGGTCTGCAGTGGCCGCCATGGTCGGAAATCTTAGCGGCGCGAAGGAACCACCCTCGACTCGATTAGTTCGGGGGTGGCTCCTCCGGGGAGCGGGTCAGCTCGTGCGGCCGATCAGCGAGCGCAGCCAGGTGCCGAACGAGCGGTGCGGCAGCCGGGTGGGCAGCGGGTGCTCCGGCTCGGCGCGGCCGGCGTAGCCCGGCGCGTGGTGCCAGGAGTGCTCGGCCGAGGCGACCCGGCCCTCCCGCATGATCCGCACGGTGTGCCCGCCGCAGCCCGGGCAGGTCGGCTTGAGCAGCGGCGAGGGCACCCGGACGCCGTTGGCGTAGTACTCGATCACGGTGTGCCCGTCCCGGGCCACGTGGTGCTCGATCCGGTAGCCCTGCTCCCACCCGTAGCCGCAGCTCAGGCAGGCGAACGAGTACGCCTCACGGACGCTCTCCACCGGCGTGTGCGGGCTGGTCGTGCTCGGCGTGTTGCCAGAGGTCGTCGGACTGCCGATCGTGTCGCTCATGACCGTCTCCCAGCGCCCGCCGGGCGTTCGCCCGGCTCGGGTCTTTCCATCCCAGGGAATGCCCGGGGCCCGCTCTCCGCCAACCGGCTTTCCGAAGCTTGGCTCCGAATTGGGAAGGCCTGTACGACAACCGGGCCAAAACTTCAACAAGCCATGGCTTTACGGAGTGCTTCCTCCAAGGTACGCGCGTGCCGGTGCAGCCACTAGCCGTGTTTGGCGGCCACCAGGGCGTCGAAGACCTCCCGCTTGGGCAGGCCCAGTTCGGCGGCGACCGAGGCGATCGCCTCCTTGCGACGCTCGCCCGCCTCCTGCTCCCGCAGAGTGACCAGCCGGGCCAGCTCGGCCGGGGTGTGCTCCTGCGGGACGGCCGGCGGGGCGCCCGCCACCACCACGGTGATCTCGCCCCGGACGCCGTCGGCGGCCCAGGCGGCCAGGTCGGCCAGACCGCCGCGCTTGATCTCCTCGTAGGTCTTGGTCAGCTCGCGGCAGACGGCGGCGGGACGGTCGGCCCCGAAGGCGTCCGCCATCGCGGCCAGCGACTCGGCGATCCGGTGCGGGGCCTCGAAGAACACCATCGTGCGCGGTTCGGCCTTGAGCTCGCCCAGCGTCCGGGCCCGGTCGCCGCTCTTCCGGGGCAGGAAGCCCTCGAAGGTGAACCGGTCCACCGGCAGGCCGGACAGCGCCAGCGCGGTGAGCACGGCGGACGGCCCCGGCACGGCGGTGACCTTGATCCCGACGGCCACGGCGGCGTCCACCAGCCGGTAGCCCGGGTCGGAGACCGACGGCATCCCGGCGTCGGTGACCAGCAGCACCCGGGAGCCGTTCAGCAGCGCCTCGACCAGCTCCGGGGTCCGGCCGACCTCGTTGCCCTCGAAGTACGACAGCACCCGGCCGGTCGGGGTCACCCCGAGCGCCTGGGTCAGCCGACGGAGGCGGCGGGTGTCCTCCGCCGCGATCACGTCCGCCGTGGCCAGCTCGGTGAGCAGTCGGGGCGGCGCGTCCGAGACGTCACCGATGGGAGTTCCTGCGAGCACGAGTACGCCTGTCACCCGACCATCCTCCCAGCTCTTGGCGGACGCTCGGGCACCTGCGCTCCGGGCATCAGCCATCAGGGGCTCGGGGAACTGCGACGCCGACCTCGCAAAAGGTGATCCGCACGTGACTGGTCAGGCACTTTAGGCACAGCAGAATTGGTGACGAAAGGGGCAGGATCACAGCGATCCATTGCCTGCTCAGAAGCCACCCCTACGATGTGGCGGGTGAGCGGCGAAAAGGGCCTTGAGGGGCCGGTTGGCGTAGACCACTCGGAGCGGGGCGGAGCCGTCCTGCCGGACGAGGCTGCCCCCGTGCCGGGGCCCCGTCCCGCGGAGCCCGAGCGGCCGAGCCGACGGGGTGGACTGGAACGGTTCGGCTACCGGATGCCCGAGCGGGCCGGGACGGCGGAGCGGCTGGTGCCGCCGATGCCGGACGGCCCCGGCGTGACGCCCCGTCGGGTACCGCCGTCGCCGGTGCTGCTCCGCCTCGGCCTGCGGCTGCCGGACGCGCTGTGGTCCTGGCTGTGCCGCTGGGCCGGCTGGCTCGGCCCGCTCGCGGTGGCACTGTTCGCCGGAGTGCTGCGGTTCAGCGGCCTGGGCGGCCCGCACTCGATGATCTTCGACGAGACGTACTACGCCAAGGACGCCTACTCGCTCTGGCAGGTCGGCTACGAGACCAACTGGCCGGACGACTCCAACGGCAGGATCCTCTCCCCCGAGCAGTCCATCCCGTTCCGGCCCGACCCGTCGTACATCGTCCATCCGCCGGTCGGGAAGTGGATGATCGGCCTGGGCGAGCAGTGGTTCGGGATGAACCCGTTCGGCTGGCGGTTCGCGGTCGCGGTGCTCGGCACCCTCTCGGTGCTGATGATCGCCCGGATCGGCCGTCGGCTGTTCCGCTCCACCCTGCTGGGCTCGGTGGCCGGGCTGCTGCTGGCGGTGGACGGGCTGCACTTCGTGATGAGCCGGTCGGCGCTGCTCGACCTGGTGGTGATGTTCTGGTGCCTGGCGGCGTTCGGCTTCCTGCTGCTCGACCGGGACCGGACCAGGGGGCTGGTCGCCCGCAGGCTGGAGCAGGGTGCGCCGAGCGGCGGCTGGTGGCTGGTCCTCGGCTGGCGTCCGTACCGGCTGGCGGCGGTGGTCTGCATCGGGCTGACCCTGGCGACCAAGTGGAGCGGGGCGTACATCCTGGGCGCGTTCCTCCTGCTCAGCATCTGCTGGGACTTCGGGACGCGACGGCTGGCCGGGATCAGGTTCCCGCTGCTGTACGCGATCTCGGACTGCCTGCTGGCGGGGTTCCTGCTGGTGCCGGTCGCGATCGTGGTCTACGTGGCCTCCTGGACCGGCTGGTTCATGTCCAGCACCGAGCCCGGCAAGGGCGGATACGGTCGCGACTGGGCCCTGCACCGGGACGGGCTCTCGCCCGAGTACGTCAGCGGCGTCAAGATGCCGTTCCAGTTCGACCTGACCTGGGTGCCGGACGCGCTGCGCAGCCTCTGGCACTACCACGCGACGATGTGGGACTTCCACGTCGGCCTGACCAGCGCGCACACCTACCAGTCCAACCCGTGGAGCTGGCTGCTGGTCGGCCGCCCGGTCTCGTTCTTCTACGAGTCGCCGAAGATGGGCCAGTCCGGCTGCAAGGTGAACGAGTGCGCGGCCGAGGTGCTCGGGATCGGTACGCCGCTGCTCTGGTGGACGGGCCTGGTCGCGCTGCTGTACTGCCTGTACCGCTGGGTGCTGCGGCGGGACTGGCGGGCGGGCGCGATCCTGTGCGGGCTCGCGGCCGGGTACCTGCCCTGGTTCATGTACCAGCAGCGCACGATCTTCCTGTTCTACGCGGTGATCTTCGTGCCGTTCCTGGTGCTCGCGGTGACCATGCTGCTCGGGGCGCTGATCGGTCCGGTGACGGCCTCCCGGGACCGGCGGATGATCGGCGGCACGGCGGCCGGACTGCTGGTCCTGCTGGTGATGTGGAACTTCCTCTACTTCCTGCCGATCTACACCGGGCAGACCATCCCGATGGACGACTGGCGGGCCCGGATGTGGTTCAACAGCTGGATCTGACGCACCGTTCGCCTCTCTGTACCAGATGCGTCACAAGTGACCCGCCGATGGCAGGTACACAGAGTTCCCCCCCTTACTGTGGGTTGGATCTGACCTGACCATCGGGGGAATTCCGCACCATGAACAAGGGCGCCAAGATAGGCATCGCCACCGTCTGCACGGCGCTGGTCGGCGCCGCCGGGTTCGGTGCGTACAACGTGTACGACGCAATGGCCGGGGACGACTCCGCCAAGACCCCGAAGGTCAGGACCGTGGTGGCCGAGGCGCCCACCGCCGACCTGGCCGCGGCCGGGGCGAAGGCGTTCCTGGAGGCCTGGGCCAAGGGCGACCTGGCGGCGGCCGGGGCGCTGACCGACAAGCCGGACACCGCGATCGCCGCCCTGAAGGCCTTCCAGGACAACGTGAAGCCGAGCGCCGTCACGCTCACCCCCGGTGGTGCGCCGGCCGCCTCCGCCAGCGCGTCCGCCTCCGCCTCCGCGAAGGCCAGCCCCTCGACGAGCGCGAGTGCGAGCGCGAGCGCTCCGGTCGGCACCGAGGTGCCGCTGAGCTTCAAGGCCCGGGTGGAGTTCGCCGGGACCACCAACGTGTGGAACTACGACGGGCGGCTCGGCCTGGTCAAGATGAGCGACGGCAAGGCCGCCGTGCACTGGGCCCCGGGCGTGATCAACCCCAAGCTGGACGGCGGCGAGAGCATCGCGGTGAAGCCGGTCTTCGCGGAGCCCGCGATGGTGCTGGACCGCAACGGGAAGCCGCTGAACTACGCCTCGCTGACCCCCGCCCTGATGGCCAGGTTCAAGCAGAACGCCTCCGGGGCCCCGGAGGACGCCGGAACCGGCGTGGTGATCACCAAGGACGACGGCAGCGGCACGGCGGACAAGCTGTTCACGATCACCGACCCGAAGCCCGCGCCCTCGCTGAAGCTGACCCTGGACGGCAAGCTCCAGGCGGAGGCCGAGAAGGCGGTGGCGGCCGCGTCCAAGGGCGGCACCCTCCCGGCCTCGCTGGTCGCGATCGAGCCCAGCACCGGGAACGTGCTGGCCTTCGCCAACGCCCCGGCCGGCGGGCAGAACCGGGCTTTCCTGGCCGCGATCGCACCGGGCTCCACCATGAAGGTGGTCACGGCGGCCGCGCTGCTGGAGGCCGGGGTCAAGCCGGACGACGTGCTGCCCTGCCCCGCCACCCTGAGCGTGGCGGGACAGACCTTCAAGAACGACTTCCCCGACCCGCACGAGGACTGGAAGTTCTCCCAGGACCTCGCCCAGTCCTGCAACACCGCCCTGATCAAGAAGGGTCTGGAGGTGCTCAAGAGCGGCGACATGGAAGCCCTCGCCAAGGACGCCTTCGGCATCGGCCCGACCTGGAAGACCGGCATGCTGCTGGCCCCTGCCAAGGCCCCCGCACCGTCCGGGGAGAACCAGCGCGCCGCCCAGCTGATCGGCCAGGGCAGCATCACCATGAACGCCCTCACCATGGCCTCGATCTCCGCCACCGTGCAGAGCGGCACCTTCCGGCAGCCGATCCTGGTGCCCGGTGCCGAACAGCAGAAGGCCGACCGGACGCTCTCCCCGGCCACCCTGCAGGGCCTGCGCGCGATGATGAACCTGACCGCCACCAGCGGCACCGCCGCCGGGCCGATGAGCGGTATCACCGCCGGGGCGGGTGCCAAGACCGGTACCGCCCAGGTCAACGGCCAGGCCGACGACAACAGTTGGTTCACCGCCTACCGGGGCAACCTCGCGGTGGCCGCCGAGGTCGGCGGCGGCGGGCACGGCGCTGCGGCCGCCGGTCCTGCGGCCGCGCTGGTGCTCAAGGTCGGCAACGGCTGACGGTGAATCAGGCGCCCATCGGGTGCTGCACGGGGTACTGACGGCCCGCCGGGCCGGTGGCGAAGGCCCGCAGCAGGTTCTCGGTGACCTGCCGGGTGAACGCCCCGGCCCGGTGGTCCATCCCGTGGTCGGCCCGGCTGCCGCCGGGGCCGTCGGCGTCCAGCGCCTCCACCCAGCGCATGGTGCCGGTGGCGAACACCCCGGCCCCACCGGCCACCGTGCCGTACGCCGACTCGGCCCGGCTGCGGCGGCCGTCGCAGACCACCGGTGAGCGGGAGACGATCTCGATCGGGCCCGCCGCCGGTCCGTCGGTGGGCACCAGGTCGTACTCGACCCCGACCAGGTGCGGGAAGCTGTCGCCCGCCTTGGCCCCCGTACCGGCGAGCAGCCAGTGGCCGGGGTTGCTGACCACGTACGGCGCGTCCACCGGGTAGCCGTCGTAGCTCACCCCGAGCAGGCTGCTCTCCGGGTCGGCGCCCGGCCCGGACCTGAAGTCGGTGGTGGCGGGCCGCCCCGCCTTGAAGCCGGGGTCGTCGCGGTAGTCGGACTTCCAGCACACCACGGTCCGGTCCCGGCCGAGCCCGGAGGCTTCGTAACGGACCCTGCGGTAGCAGCAGTTGGCGCCCAGGAAGGCCAGGTTGGTGCCGGCGTCGCGGGCCGCGGCGACGTGCTGCCGTTGCTCGTTCGACCAGTACTCGTCGTGGCCGGGCGAGACCACCGCCGTTGCCCCGCGCAGGAGTTCGGGCTCGCGGGCCAGGTCGGTCCCGGTGACGTAGCCGAGCGGCAGCCCGAGCCGTTCGGCCAGCGCGATCAGCGGGGCCTCGTAGACCAGGAACAGCCCGGCGCCGTCGTCGTAGCGGTACGGCCGGTCGAAGCTGACCTCCGTCGCGCGGGTGCCGTAGCCGCCGGTCGGGCCGTTGTAGAGGCTGTGGCCGCCCCACTCGTTGTACGCCTGCCAGGTGGCCACGGCGTTCACCAGGACGGTCCGCCCGGCGGTCTCCCGGGACCGGACGGTGACCGGTGCGAAGCGCTGGCCCGGCGCGTCGAGCGCGTCCAGCCGGAGCAGGTAACTGCCTTCCGGCCAGCCGGTGGTGTCGATCGTGGTGCTCCTCGGCCAGTCGGCCCGGACGGTCCTGGTCCCGGCGGCCACGGTGGGACCCGGCCGGGCCGCGCCGGGCAGCCGGCCGGACTTCCAGACCAGCCGGGCCCTGGCCCCGCCGTACCAGCCCATCCGGTAGGCGGAGACGGTGAAGCCGGGGGCGGTGGTCGACACGTGCAGCCCGAGCGGCTCGCCGGGGAGGACGCTGACCCGGTCGGTGAAGCCCTCGATCGCGTCCGGCGGGCCCGCTGCGGTGACCCGCCAGTCGGCGTTGCCCGGCCGGTCGTTCTCGGTCTGGACCTGGGTCGGCGTGGGGCTCGGCACCGGCAGCGTGCTCGGCACCGGCTGCTCCGCCGGGGCCGCGGTGCTCCCACACGCCGTCAGACCGGCTGCCGCCGCAGCCAGTCCGAGGAAGTGCCGCCGCCCGTTATGTTGCGCCATGTCCGCATCGTCCCATGCCTCGACCGGCACAGGGTCCAGGTCAGAGCTGAACACCCGTGAGAATCGTGGTGAGCCGGTCCCGGGGGCGGGGGTTGGCGGCCAGCCGGGGCCAGATCACCAGCACCGCCGGGAGCGCCAGATAGCCGAACCGGCCGGCCGGGGCGAGCGTGAAGGCGACGGTCAGGCCGACCGCCAGCACGTCACAGGCGGCCACCGCGGAGGTCGGCGGGTAGGCCAGCAGCCAGATCGCCACCCCGAGTGCGCCGAGGCAGAGCAGGGTGAGCGAGATGGTGTGCCCGGTCGGCCCGAAGCCCGCCAGCACCTTGCCCGGCAGCGGACTGCCCGCCGGGGTGTGTACGGCCGTCAGCCCGAGCGGGAAGCTCACCACCTGCTCGCGCAGTACCTGACCCTGGGTCAGCAGGTACGGCAGCACCAGCGCACTGCTGCCGGCCACCGCGGTCAGGGTGGCGCGGGCGGCCGGGCGGCGGCCGTACAGCCGCCAGAGCAGCAGCGCCGCCACCGGGAGCGCGGGCCAGGCGGTCCACTTGAGGGTGCAGGCGAGGACCAGCACCAGCCCGGCGGGGATCGCCCGGCCCTTGGCGGCCAGCGCCATCGCCAGACAGCAGACCCCGATCAGCGGCAGGTCGACCCCGCCGACGACGAGCGCGAGGGCGATCAGCGGGGAGGCGGTCAGGGTGCCCAGCGGCAGCAGCGGGGAGGCGGAGTGCTGCGGCCTGAGCAGCCGCCAGCAGGCCAGCAGGCAGGCCAGGAAGGTGACGGCGAACCAGATCCGGGCGTCCCCGAGCACCGTGGTCACCGGGTTGCCGCTGCCGAGCAGCGCCCGGGGCAGCCCGAACACCGCCATGGCCGGCAGGTACGGGTCGTAGTCGGTGACCCGGGCCGGGTCCGGCAGGTACGGGCTCCCGGTGTGCAGCAGCAGGGCGGCCGAGCGTTCGACCACCATCACCTCGGACTGGTGCCTGCCCTGAAGTACCAGCAGCACCAGCGGCAGCAGCACCGCGCCGAGCACGGCGGCCCCGGCCGCCGCCCGCGCGGAGTACCGGCGCGGCAGGGTGAGGCAGAGCAGGCCGGCCAGAGCGTAGGCGGGAGCCGCCACGGCGCCCCAGAAGATCTGGTTCGGCAGGTCGGAGACCAGCGGGAACGCGACCGCCCAGCCGGCCGCGACCGCACAGCCCAGCACCTGGACGACCCGCCGCTGGGTCAGCCTGAGCCGGGCCGGGTGCGCGGACCTGACGGCCGTGCGCTGATCCGGTATCCGGGCGGCAACCACCCCCGACCGGGATGCCTCGTGCAGGGTACAGACCGCCTGCTCGGGTGCTCCGGGGGTTCGGGTGGTCGCCATGCTGGAAGGGTAGGGGCTGAGTTGTGCTGTTCCGAGGAAGGAGCGGCAACTGTTATGTGGAGCTCTTAGGCGCAGCGGGAATGCCGCGAACCACAAGTCACGCAAACGGAGCACCCCGGAGCGGGCCTTGTACGGATCGTCAGGCGGTGGCCGACGGATCAGCCCCGGAACAGGTTCCGGCCGACGTCGGACGGGACCACGTCCTGCACCGGTGCACTGTCCGGGCCGGGGACGGCCTCGCCAGGAATCGGCTGGTCGGAGGTCCGCTTCAGCAGCACCGCACCGCCCTCCGACCAGATCCGGGTGTAGCCGTGCGCGAGCAGCAGGCTGATCCGCTCGGCCTGCTCGGTGTCGGTGGCGAACGGGAAGGAGCGCTTGTCCGACCTGATCAGTACGTAGTCGCGGCCGCGCGGCGTGCCGTCCACCAGCACCACGTCGGTGCGGGCGGTGAGTCGCACCGCCACCTGGTTGTCCGCCTCCACCGACGCACCGTCAGGGATCAGCGCGGCGCCCCGGAGCAGGGCGGCCAGGCTGGTGTTCGGCGCCCAGTGGGACGGGATCGCCAGCCCGGCCAGGCCGAACGGGACGGCGGCCACCAGCGTCACACCCGCCGCCACCAGACCGGCCCGGCGTGCCAGGGCGGCCCGGGGGCGGCCGTCCGCGCAGAGCCGGCCGAGCACCTCCAGGGTGGCGGTCAGCAGCACCGGCCAGAGGAAGACGTCGTAGTGCCGGGCGATCGACCAGTGGTTGGGATTGCTGGAGAGGATCCGCTCGGCCAGCAGCGGGAGCGCACACAGCACGGTGGCCGAGCGCAGCGGCAGCGCGAGTGTGGTGCCGAGCAGCCAGAGCAGCAGCAGCGGCTTGAGCGGGGCGTCGAAGGCGGCCCGCACCAGCAGCAGCGGGTCGGCCAGCACGTTGCGCAGGGCGTCGCCACCGTCGGCGCCGAGCGCCGCGTAGTTCCAGTAGTAGCCGGGCTGGCCGCCCATCGCCGGGATCAGCCAGGTGATCGCCACGGCTGCCGCCAGCGGTCCCCCGACCAGCAGGCCGAGGCCGTGGCCGAGCTGCCGCCGGTCCCAGCTCGCAGCGGCCGGGCGGCTCGGGCGGGCCCGCAGGATCAGGACCAGCCCGTAGGCGCCGACCAGCAGGCCGAGGTCCTCCTTGGTGCCGCAGAGCAGCACCGCCGCCAGCACCACTCCCCCGTACCGGCGGACCTGACCGCGCTCGAACATCAGCAGCGTCAGGGGTGCGGCGAACGCCACCTCGTGGAAGCCCCCGCGCGAGGCGACCAGCAACGGCCAGCCGAGGCCGTAGGCGAGTCCGGCCAGGTCGACCGCCCAGCGGGCGGTCCGGCGGTCCGCCGTCGCGAAACACCGGGTGGCGATCCGCCGGGCCAGCGGCACTCCGGCGGCGAACAGCAGGGCCTGACCGATGATCAGCGAGCGCGGGTCGTCCCAGACCCAGTACAGCGGGGCGAGCAGCGCCAGCACCGGCGAGAAGTGGTCCCCCAGCAGCGAGAAGCCCGGCGGGAACTCGTGGTGGAAGGACTTCAGCGAGGAGACCGGCAGCCCGAGGTCCGCGTACCCGCGCACCCCCTGGTCGAAGATCCCCACGTCGAAGCCGCCCAACTGGAGGGCCGACCACTGCTGGAACCCGATCGCCAGGCAGACCAGCAGGCAGACCGCCGTCGACAGCAGGGTCCGGTGGGTGGCGGAGAGACCGGTCCCCCGGCCGGGCACGGGCAGCAGCCGGGCAGCCCGAAGGCGCGGCCGGTCGACAGGCTGGAGCGTCACATCACGTCATATCTACTTGGCCAGTACGGATTCGGTGGACACCGTCCGTACCGGGATCACCCGGCGGGCGCTGCGCCGCAGCCGGACGGCGGTCAGTCCGAGCACCGCAAGGCCGACCAGGGGGTAGAGCGAACTGACGGGCTGCCAGTACGGCTCGATACCGAGGCCGGCCCGTTTGGGCACGGTCCAGAGTAGATGGGTACCGAAGACCAGGACGGTCACCGCCAGCAGGACACGCCAGCGACGGTCCTGCCAGGAGCGGCCGTACCGGCCCCGGACCCGGATCTCCTGGGCGGCCTCGGCACAGAGCAGGATCAGCAGCGGCACGCACCAGACCCAGTGGTGACTCCAGCTGATCGGCGAGACCAACACGCCGGTCAGCGCCACGGTGACCACGGCCCAGGCCTCGGCCCGGCGCAGCCGGGACCTGGCGGCGAGCGCCGCGACCGCGAAGCCGAGCAGGCCGACGAGGCCCGTCAACGCACTGGCGAGCAGGCCGGGGTCGTTGGTGGAGAGCAGCCGGGCCACCATGCCCCGGACGGACTGGTTGTCGACCAGCTCGATGACGCCGACCCGGCGGGAGTCCCAGAGGTGCTCGGTCCAGAAGCCGTACGAGTCGCCCGGCACCACCACGGCGCCGAGCAGCACGGTGGTCACGAAGACCACCACCGACACCCCGGCGGCCCGGATCCGGCCGGTCAGCAGCAGGTAGACGGTGAACACCCCGGGGGTGAGCTTGATGCCGATGGCCAGGCCGATGCCCACGCCCTTGAGGCGGTTGGCGTCCGACCGGGTGAGGTCCCAGAGCACCAGACAGGCGATCAGCAGGTTGATCTGGCCGTACTGGAAGGTGGTGTAGACGGGCTCCAGGAAGACCCCGAGGCCGACGGCGAGCAGGATCGCCGGACCGGTGTTCCCACGCTTGGGCCAGCCGACCAGACGGAACGAGAGGTGCGCCAGCAGCGCCAGCAGGGCGACGTTCCCCAGCGTCACCAGCACCCGCAGCAGCGAGACGTCGAACCAGGTGCCTGGTACGAAGAGCACCGCGGCGAACGGCGGGTAGGTGGCGGCCAGGTCCCAGCCGGGGAGCCGCATCGCGTACAGGTCCTGGCTGTTGGCGACGGCCGCGCCCTCGGCCCGGTAGACCAGCATGTCGACCATGTTGAAGCCGTGGAAGTGCCGCACCACCGCGAAGACCGAGAGCAGCGCGAGCGCGACCAGCGCCGTGCTGGCCGTGCTGGTGCGCATCAGCGCTCTGGTCCGCATCAGCGCTCTGAGCCGGTCAGGCATGACGGCTCGCCACCGTCGAGCGGGCAGGCTGACTTCGACGGTGTGAAGGCATGACGGTTTCCCCCTACGGCGTGGCTCGAAGCCGTCCACGCTAGCCGAGCCCGGCGAAGCGGGCCGTGACTCCCGCCACATCCCTTGTCACAGTGCCGCTGCAAGTCCGTCAGGTTCCTTTCAGGACGGCCTGCATGACCGACCTGGCGATCGGGGCCGCCAGCCCGCCGCCGGTGACGTCGGTGGCGTTGCTGTCCGCGATCACCACGGCGACGGCCACCGGCGGGACCTGGTTCGAGCCGCTCGGCTTGGCCCAGGAGATGAACCAGGCGTACGGGATGCCGGAGTTGTCGATGCCCTGCTGGGCGGTACCGGTCTTGCCGCCGACGGTGGCGCCGCTGATCCGGGCGCTCCGGCCGGTGCCGTTCGCCACCACGTCGGTCATCAGCTGCTGCACCTGGCCGGCCACCGTGGGGCTCATCGCCTTCCGGTACTCGGTGGGCTGCATGACCTGGACCGAACTGCCGTCGCTCTTGGTCAGCTTGTCCACAAGCTGTGGATACATCACGGTGCCGTTGTTGGCGACGCCCGCCGCGACCATCGCCATCACCAGCGGGGTGGCGGCGGTGTCGTACTGGCCGATCGAGGAGAGCGCGACCTGGGAGGCGTTCATCGCGGTGTCGAAGTTGGACCGGGCGGCCCGGACCGGGGTGTCCAGCTTGGCGTCGTTGAAGCCGAAGTTCTGCGCCATCGAGACCATCCTGTCCAGGCCGACCTGGGTGCCGAGGTACCCCATCACGCTGTTGCAGGAGTTGACCATCGCCTGGTCCAGCGACTGGCCAGGGGTGTCGCAGGCGCTGGTGTCGTTGACCAGCTCGGTGGTGGTGCCCGGCATCACGAAGGGGTACGGGGCGGTGGTCGGCGCGTTGATGTCGGTGACCACGCCGTTGGCCAGCGCGGCGGCGGCGGTGACCACCTTGAAGGTGGAGCCGGGCGGGTAGATCTGACGGAGCGCCCGGTTCAGCATCGGCTGGTTCTTGTCGGCCTGCAGCTTGTTCCAGGCTTCCTGGTCGGCGGTCGAGGAGCCGGCGAAGCTGCCCGGGTCGTAACTCGGGGTGGAGGCCAGTGCGAGGATCCGGCCGGTGGCGGGCTCGATCGCGGCGACCGCCCCGGTCTGGTTGCCGAGGCCCTTCATCGCGGCCTGCTGGGCGGCGCTGTTCAGCGTGGTGTACACGTCGCCGCCCGGATTCTGCTTGCGGGCGATCTCGTCCCACAGGGCCCAACTGGCCAGCCGGGGGTCGGTGCCGGAGAGCAGGTCGTCCTCGACGCCCTCGATCTGGGTGTTCCCGTACGTCTGCGAGGAGTAGCCGGTCACCGCCGCCCACATCGGGCCGTCGGTGTAGGTGCGCTTGTAGGCGTACCGCCCGCCGGTCGGGGGCGCGCCGGTCACCGGGTCGGCCCCGACCAGGATGTTGCCGCGCGGCTGGGCGTAACGCTGGATGGTCTCCCGCTGGTTGGCCGGGTTGTCGTCCAGCTCATCGGCCTGGAACACCTGGACGTAGGTGGCCTGGCCCATCAGCGCTAGCACCAGCACCAGGCAGAAGGTGCCGGCCCGGCGGCCGGTGGTGGAGATGCCGGGCAGTCCCTGCGGGCCGCCGGTGGAGTCGGCCTCGGACCTTCGTCTCAACGTCACGGCTGCTCCACCAGGTCGGCTGCGGGCTCGGGGGCGGGTCGGCGGGCCTGGTCGCTCATCCGGACCAGCAGCGCCACGATGATCCAGTTGGTCACCACCGAGGAGCCGCCCTGGGCGATGAACGGCAGCGTCATCCCGGTCAGCGGGATCAGGTCGAGCACACCGCCCGCGACCACGAACAGCTGGATGCCGACGATCGCGGCCAGGCCGATCGCCAGCAGCCGGCCGAACGGGTCCCGGAGGGCGATCCCGGTCCTGAAACCCCGTGAGATCAGCAGCGCGTAGAGCAGGAAGATCGCGATCAGCCCGGTCAGGCCGAGCTCCTCGCCGATGGTGGCCAGGATGAAGTCGGACTTGGCGGCGAAGCCGATCAGGATCGAGTGGCCGAGCCCCAGACCGGTGCCGAGCATCCCGCCCCAGGCGAACGCGAACAGCGACTGGGCGATCTGGTTGGCGCCCTGCCCGGCCGCGATCGAGCCCAGCGGGTCCAGCCAGTCGGTGACCCGGCTGTGCACGTGCGGGGAGAGCCAGCCGACCGCGACCGCGCCGACCGCCGCCAGGAACAGGCCGATGGCGATCCAGCCGCTGCGCGCAGTGGCCACGTACAGCATCACCACGAACAGGCCGAAGAACAGCAGCGAGGTGCCGAGGTCGGTCTCCAGCACCAGCACCCCGACGAAGGCGGCCCAGATCAGCAGCACCGGGCCGAGGTCTCGGCCGCGCGGGAACTGGAACTTCCACACCTTCTTGCCGGTCAGCGCCAGCGCGTCCCGGTGCACGGCCAGGTAGGCGGCGAAGAAGATCGCCAGCAGGATCTTGGCGAACTCGCCCGGCTGGAACGAGATCGGGCCGATCACGATCCAGATCCGGGAGCCGTAGACCGGCGGGAAGAAGATCGGCAGGATCAGCAGCACCAGCGCCACCAGCGCGCCGATGTAGGCGTACCGCTGGAGGATCCGGTGGTCGCGCAGCAGCACCACCACGCCGATGAACAGCGCCACCCCGAGAGCGGACCAGAGCAGCTGGGTGGGCGCGGCCTCGCTGCCCGGAGTGGCCCGGTCCAGCCGGTAGATGACGACCAGTCCGATCCCGTTCAGCAGGATCGCGATCGGCAGCAGCAGCGGGTCGGCGTACGGCGCCTTCCAGCGGATCACCCCGTGCGCCAGCAGGGCCAGCACGCCGAGCGCCGCGCCGTACCCGGCGGCGCCGGACGGGACCTCGCCGTCGATGTTGACGCCGACCTCGACGTACCCGAAGACGGCGATCAGCACCGCCCCGAGCACCAGCACCAGTTCGGTGTTGCGACGGCTCTTGACCGGGTGTCGCCGTGGCACACCGGCCCTGGCTACGGCGGAGGGAGAGGCCACGGGCGTCCTGTCGGAGGTGGTTTGGGACAGCAGCGGGGGCGGACGGGCCGTCAGGCTCCGCCCGCCCCCGCCTGAAGTGGTGTCAGACGGTGACGGGTGCCTCGCCCCGAGCCGCCGCCACGGTGGCGCGCAGCTCGGCCTCGGCCGCCGCGCTCAGCGAGGTCTGGATGATCTGGCCGCCGTACTGGGCGACCGCCGGGATCACCTTGTCGGCGGTGGCCTTGCGGACCAGCAGGAAGACGGCGGCGCTGCCCGGGGTCAGGTGCTCGCCGACCTGGCGCATGAAGTTGTCGTCCACACCCACGTCGGTCGAGGCGCCGACAGCGGCACCGGTCGCACCGCCGACGGCCGCACCGAGGAACGGCATGAAGAACAGCAGGCCGATCACGCCGCCCCAGAGCGCACCGGAGGCGGCACCGGCCCCGGTGGTGGAGACGGCCTGGTGCAGCTTGATCTTGCCGTCCAACTTGCGCTCGACGACGACGGCGTCCTCGAGGTCGATCAGCTTCTGCTTCTGCAGTCCGACCACGGTGCTCCGGACCTGCTCGGCGGTGGCGAGGTCGGGGTAGGCGATCGCGAACAGGTTGCTCACGGGATGGGTCCTTCCAACTCGACGGGCACGGCTTCACAGGCACCCTAACGAGGATTAGCCATATTTATGACTGTTGATGCCGGTGTGTCCGATATTCACCCGGCCATCGCGGCTCACCCGACCGTCGCCCCGAGCTCCGCCGGGTAGTCCGGCAGCTCGACGGTGCTGACCTTCCTGCCCTCGTTGAGCATCCAGGTCATCAGTGCGGGCCGGTTCAGCATCACGTCCCGCAGCCGGCCGCCGATCCGGCCGGGAGCGAGGAACTTCCCGGTCCGGTCGCCGCCCTTCTGGCAGCCCTGGGCGTACTCCCGCAGCCGGCCCTCGTACGCGGTGAACCCGGCCCGGTGGTCCCCGGCGGCCCTGGCCAGCTCACCGGCCAGCACGTACGCGGCGACCACGCCGGTGCCGGTGCCCATGCCGCCGATGGTCGCGCCGCAGGCGGCGTCACCCACCAGGGCGATCCGGCCCTGGGACCAGACCGGCACGTCGGCCCGGCTGATCGAGTCGAAGTACAGCTCGGGGGCGGCCCGGAGCGACTCCAGCATCCCGGGCAGGTGCCAGCCGATCCCGGCGAAGTGCTCGGCGATCAGCGCCTTCTGCGCCGTCAGGTCGTGCCGGTCGTAGCTCAGTTCGGGGGAGGCGAAGACCACGAAGGCGTCCGCCACCCCGGGGTCGCGGTGGCCGCCGCCGAGCTGGGCCAGCCGGCCGGGGGTGTTGCAGCCGATCGTCTCCCGGCCGAGGCCGAGGTGGTTGGGCAGCTTCCAGGTCGCGGCGTAGTAGCCGAGGTGGGTGACGTAGTCCTGCTCCGGGCCGAAGGCGAGCCGGCGGACGTTCGAGTGCAGGCCGTCGGCGCCGATCACCAGGTCGAACTCGCGCGGGGCGCCGTGCCGGAAGGTGACCCGCACCCCGTCGGCGGTCTCGGTCAGGCCGGTGACCGAGTCGCCGAAGACGTACTCGGTGTACGGCAGGCTCGCCTCGTACAGCACCTGGGACAGGTCGCCGCGCAGCACCTCGATGTCGCCGCCGGTGAACTCGGCGGGCAGCTGCAGCCGCCGACGCCCCTTCGGGTCGACGAAGGCGGTGGTCCGGCCGCCGGTCTCCAACCCGCGCAACCGGTCCAGCACGCCCATCCGCTCCAGCACCGCCAGGTGGGTCTCGCCGCGGAAGTCGACCGCCTGGCCGCCCTCCCGCAGGGCCGGGGCCAGCTCGACCACGGTCGGTTCGAAGCCGTACCGGCCGAGCCAGTAGGCCAGTGCGGGACCGGCGATGCTCGCACCCGAGATCAGCACGTTCTTACCCATGACGAGACCCCCGTCAGAAACTGTGTCCGTCGGACACTTTCGATACTGTGTACAGTAGACGCAGTTTTGAGGCCGACGCAAGGGGAGTGGGAATGAACGAGGAACTGGCCCCGGCCGCCCGGCTGCTCTGGGGCCCGCCGCCGAAGGCCGGCCGGGGCCCGAAGGCCTCACTGACGCTGGACCGGATCGCCCGCGCGGGCATCGACATCGCCGACGCGGAGGGGCTGGGCGCGCTCTCCATGCAGCGGGTCGCCGGGCTGCTCGACGTCACCAAGATGGCGCTCTACCGGTACGTGCCCGGCAAGGCCGAGCTGGTCGCCCTGATGGTCGACACGGCGGTCGGCGCGGCCCCGCCGGTCACCGGTACCGGCTGGCGCGAACCGCTCGCCGACTGGTCCCGGCAGCTGGCCGCCGTCTTCCGGCTGCACCCCTGGCTGCTGGACGCCACCGTCGGCCCCCGGCTGGTCGGCCCGGCCGAACTCAGCTGGATGGAACGGGCCGTGGCCGCCCTGGCCGACACCCCGCTGACCGGCGCGGAACGCCTCGACGTGGTCGCCGTGCTGGCCGGCCACGTCCGCGCGATCTCCCAGCAGTCCCGCGCGGCCGGCCCGGAGGGCAGCCCGGAGCAGCAACTGCTGGCCACCCTCGGCACCCTGATCGCCACTCATCGGACCAGCTACCCGGCCACCGCCGCCGCAATGGCCGACGCCGCCCAGCCGGACGGCCAGGACCAGGCGCTGGAGTTCGGACTGCGCTGCTTCCTGGACGGGCTCGGGGTGCGGATCGCCTAGCTCCTTACCGGGCAGGCAAGTTCAGCACCCGGTCGGCTTTGGTCATCCCAACTGATGATCCATAAGATGCGGGCCGTGACCACACCACGACGACGACTGCCGGCCCGCCCACTCGGGCTACTGGCCGCCCTGGCGATATCCGCCGGGGCCCTCCTGCATGGGATTCCCGCGTACGCCGACGAGACCACCGCCGGGGCGGCGGCCACCGAGCCGCCCCGGGTCGACCTGGTCCTGGATGTGAGCGGCTCGATGCGGGCCACCGACATCCAGGGCAAGAGCCGGATGGCGGTGGCCCAGCAGTCGCTGACCGAGGTGATCGACGCGCTGCCGGCCGAGACCCACTTCGGCATCCGGACGCTCGGCGCCACGTACCCCGGCAACGACAAGACCGAGGGCTGCAAGGACACCAAGCAGCTCTACCCGGTCGGGAAGACCGACAAGACCGAGGCCAAGACCGCCGTGGCCACCCTGCGGCCGACCGGCTGGACCCCGATCGGTCTGGCGCTGCGCGGCGCCGCCCAGGACCTGGGCACCGGGTCGACCACCCGGCGGATCGTGCTGATCACCGACGGGGAGGACTCCTGTGCCCCGCCGGACCCGTGCGAGGTGGCCCGTGAACTGGCCGCGCTCGGCACCCACCTGGTGGTCGACACGCTCGGTCTTGCGCACGACGACAAGACCCGGCAGCAGCTGCTGTGCATCGCCAACGCCACCGGCGGCACCTTCACCGACGTCCAGAGCCAGCAGCAACTGACCGAGAAGGTCAAGCAGTTGGTCAACCGCGCGGGCACCACCAACCGGGTCGCGCCGACCAGGGCGACCGGCACCGAACAGTGCGACACCGCACCGGTGCTGACCCCCGGGGTCTACAGCGACCGGGAGAAGTTCGCCGAGCACCGGGTCTACCGGGTGAACGTCCGGCCCGGCCAGGAGCTGCGGGCCTCGGTCAGCATCTCGCTCGACCGGGCGCTGGCCCGGGACTACGGCGTCCTGTTGAAGGCCACCGACCCGAGCGGCCAGGAACTGGTTCGGGGCACCGATGCGGGCAGCGGCCGGACCGACGTGGCCTCCACCGGCGTGCGCTGGTCCTCCGGCCGTACGGCGTCCGCTTCTCCCAGCTCCTCCACCGCGAAGGCGGAGGACATGGTCTGTCTGGTCGTCAGCAACTCCTTCGCTCCGGCCCCCGGCGTCGCCGCCGAGCCCGGCCTGCCGCTGGAGCTGACCCTCGACGTGGCAGCCGCCTCCCCCGCCCCCGACGGCTGGTCCGCCGGACTCGGCCGTGGCTGGGTGCTGCTGCTGGTGCTCACCCTGGCCGGGTTGCTGACCGGGCTGGTCTTCGGCTGGCTGGCACGCTGGCGAATCGCTGTCTGGCGGGAGAACTGACGATGCGTACCACTGCACTGCGGGCCGCACTGCTCGCCGCCGGGCTGCCGCTGCTGATCGCGGCCTCCCCTTCCCCCTCCCCCMGCCCGTCCGTTTCGGGCACCGCCAGGCCGGTGACCGACGCGGGCACCAACTTCCTCACCGCGATCGCGCTCGGTACCGGTCAGGGCGCCGACGTGGCCGCCTCCACCGGTGACTACCTGTACTGGGCGTTCGGCGCCGCCGAGGGCCAGACCACCACCGTGGACGTGACCGTCACGCTGCCGCCGAGCGCCGAGCGGCACGGGCCGCAGAGCTGGTCGGTCGAGCTCTTCGACGGCCTGCGGCGCCGTCAGTCCTGCACCTCCGGGCCGCAGGACGCCACCGCCGAGACCGCGGCCGGCACCCTGGCGCTGCGCTGCACCCTGCGGCAGATCCGCTCCTGGGCCGAGCCCTGGTCGGGCGACCCGCTGCCGGGCACCTACTACGTCCGGCTGACCGCGGGTCAGGTACCGCAGAACGACCTCGGCCTGGCGGCCCAGGTGAAGCTGCGGCTGACCAACAAGGGCGGGGCGGGCAACGCCCAGCCCGAGGGCGGTGAGCTGCGGGCACCGCTGGTCCCGCCGGTCAACGCCGGCTCCCCCGCCGCAGCGGCCGCCCCGACCGCCTCGGCGACGGCGACGGCTCCGGCCGACCGCGCGGTGGCCCCCGAGGAGGAGGAGACGCACTGGTACTCCGCCCCCTTCCAGGGCCGCAACACCCGCTGGTTCTGGACCGTCGGCGGCGGCATCCTGGCCGCCCTGGCCGGTGTGCTCGGATACCGGCTGACCCGCCACCCCCGCGGCGGTGCCCCGCGCCGCGGCCCGGCCAACCCCGGGCCCGACGCTGCGATGTAGGCAAGGCGTCCAGTTGCACTATCTAGGGGCTCGGGGCTCTGCTGACTTGCGGCTCCGCCGCGTGGGCGAGGAGATCTGGCGTGCGGGTCACAGGCGAAAGTGCCTGACCACCCCTGCACGGATCACCTTGCACGAGGTCGGCGTCGCAGTTCCCCGAGCCCCTGCCTTCCGAAGCGCTCGCTACGGCGTGAGCACCAGCCGCACCCCGAAGTTGCGGTACCCCGCCCGGTCGAAGCAGGCCGCCATCGGCCCGTTGTCCCGGTCGGTGTCGGCGCCGATCCGCTCCGCGCCCCGAGCCGCGTGGAACCGGGTGATCTCACCGAGCAGCTCGTCCGCGTACCCCCGGCCGCGCATCGTCGGCACCACCCCGAGGTACCCGACCACCGGACCGCCCTGGTTGGCGGACGGCAGCGTGAAGCCGGCCAACTCGCCCTCAGGGGTGTACGCGAGCAGCCACCAGGACCGCTCCCCCGGCATCTGCAGGTAGCAGTCCAGCGTCTCCCTGGCCTGCCCGTCCGCGCCGAGCCGTTCCAGGTTCCGCCGGGTGTCGTCGTCCAGGCTGCCCTCGGCGGTCTGCCGGAACAGCTCCACGAAGACCTCGTCGTCCGGTTCGGTCCGGAAGACCAGCCGGCCACTGGCCTCGGGCACCGGCAGCTCGGGGGTCCACTCGTACCGCAGCCGCTCCAACCGGCCGGTCAGGCCGCTGCGTTCGGCGGCCGCGAGCCGCCACTCCAGGGCGGCGGCGACCGCCGGGTCGTCCCGCCAGGCGGGGTCCAGGAAGAGGTGCCATTCGGGCAGTTCGGCCCAGCCGGCCGCCCGGAAGGCGTCGTGGGCGGCGCCGAGCAGCCGAGCCGCGAACCCGACCCGGTCGGGAATTTCGGGGGCCACCCAGACGCAGTCCAGCGCCAGCGGCCGGTCGCTCTCCGGGAAGGCCCACCAGACGGCGCGGGCGAGCAGCCGGCCGTCGTCGTCCTGGGCGATCCAGGTGTGGGCGGGGCGGTAGCCGCCGTTGCCCAGCATGCGGCGGTAGCGCTCGGGGTCGGCCCAGCTGACGGGCTCGTCGGTGGTGCAGGAGAGCACCAGGTCGAGGTCGGCCTCGACGCTGGGACGGAAGGTGGGACGGAAGAACACGCTGCCTCCGAAGACAGTCGGCAGGCGCTTCCGTGCAGTCGGCTCTAGCCGGTTGTGCGGGAAGGAAGCGCCGAGAGGATGTGGGTGTACATCGCGAGGCCTCCTTCCTCCGCCCGAGGCGGACCTGGCGCCGGATGCGCCATCGACCGGGACGCTACCCGGCACCAGGTCCGACGGTCCAGCAATTATTCGGCGACCACGTGGTCCTCGTGCAGACCGCCGCCGGCCGAGCCGCCGGTGGTCTGTTCCGGCGCGACCGGGACGGCGAGCGAGGAGAGGTCCCAGGCGTAGGTGCCGACCGCGTTGGCGATCACGTCGATGTTCAGGTCGAAGGCCCGGTGGTCGAAGTTGGCCAGGGTGTCGCAGGCCTGGTGGTAGCACTTGTCGAAGGCCACGCCCGCCGTGCCGCCGTACTTCGCCGCCTGGGCCTCGGACTTGATGCCCTCGGCCCCGGTGGCGGTGCCGCCGGCCGGGATGCCCGCCGCGATGAACGGGCCGTAGTCCGAGCGTCCGGTGAAGTCGGCGCCCTCGTGCGGCTTCCGACGGCCGTCCAGGTAGCCGTTGAGCAGCCGCTCGATCTGCGCCGAACCCTCCGGCCCCGGGCCGGATCCGACCTGGTCGGAGTTGTCGCCGTCATAGACGAACTGGGCCGAGTTGGGCGAGGCGATCATGTCGAAGTTCAGATACAGCTTGATCTTCTGCTGCTCGGCCGCCGGCAACGCGGCGACGTACGCCTTCGAGCCGACCAGGCCGAACTCCTCGGCCGACCACCAGGCGAACCTGACCTTGTTCTTCACCTGACGGTCCGCCAGGCTGCGGGCCACCTCCAGGATGCCCGCCGAGCCCGAACCGTTGTCGTTGATGCCGGGGCCGGCCATGACCGAGTCCAGGTGGGCGCCGACCATCACGGTGTTGTTCTCGTCCCCGCCCCGGGTCTCGGCCAGCACGTTCCAGGTCTTCCGGGTCTCCACCCAGGTCCTGATGTCCAGGTTCAGCGTGACCGGGCCGGCCGCCGCCTCGGCCGCCAGCGCCTCACCGTCCGTCCGGCTCAGGCCGCCGGTCGGCACCTTGGCCACTGCCGGGTCGCCGAGCGTCCCGGCCAGTGGCCCGTCCACGTTGTTGTAGATCAGCACACCGGCCGCCCCGGCCGCCGCCGCGGCGGTCTGCTTGACCCCGAACGAGCAGCCGCCGCGCTGGATCAGCGCGATCCTCCCGGTCACCGCCCCGGCCGGGTAGTCCGTCGGCTCGCAGCCGGAGGTGGCGTCCACCGGCACCACCGCGAGCGGGGCCACCAGCCCGCCGTCGGGGCCGCTCGCCGAGTAGGTCATCGCGACCACCGCGAGCTGCTCGGCCTGCGGCGACACCACCGCGAGCCGTTCGGCCAAGGTCTCGTTGAAGACGTAGTCGAACTCCTGCCGGGAGACCTTCAACCCGGCCTCCCTGGCCTTGGCCGCCACGTAGTCGGCCGACTCGGCATGCCCGGCGGAACCCGCCACCCGGGTACCGCCGTTGCGGTCGGCGAAGCTCTGCAGCCGCTCCAGCGTGGTCCAGGCGTCCTTGCCGCTGCTCTGCTCGACCAGCTTGGCCGCCAGCTGGGCGGCCTTCCTGGCCGGGTCGGGTCCGTGGCCGTTCGCGGCCGCACCGGCCGCACCGGCGAACAGCACCGGCGTGGTCAGCGCAGCCACCGCGAGCGCGGAACCGAGGGAACGACGGGCACGAGAGTTCAAGGTGATTCCTCCGACAATCCGTCAATAACCAACGAGGAGTGTGGAGAGACCGTAGCCGGACTTCGCCCCGTGCACATCAAAAACCCGGAACCGGCGACTGTTGCCGCGCAGTGACACTCGCTCAACAGTTCGCGGATGTGTGGCTGACACAGTTCTCTCATCGCACGGAGCAGCAGCCGGTCGCCTGGTGACAACGGGGCCGAACGACCGATGAGCGTCTCACGGCAGGAACTCACATCCACGCTCGTCATTTCCGGGGGGAAATCACCATGTCCGTTGGTACCCGTCGCCACGCCGCCATCTCGCTGGTCTGCGCGCTCACCGCCGGCAGCACCCTGCTGCTCACCGCCTGCGACCCGGCGGGCACCACCACCGCCGCGCCTGCCCCGTCCTCGGCCGCTCCGAGCACGGCGGCCACCACGCCTTCGGCCGCTCCGAGCGCCCCGGCCGTCTCCGCGCCGATCTCGCCGGTGAACAAGACCGCGAACACCGGACTGACCATCAGCAACGGCACCAACCTGGTGCTGGTGAACGGTGACACCGTCGACTTCCACACCGTCGTGCGCGACCTCGCCTGGTCCCCGGACGGTTCCCGCGCCGCGTTCGTGGACGGCAGCGGCAACCTGGTCGTCAGCCGTCCCGACGGCAGCGCGGGCTCCGTGGTCGCGAAGAACCCCGGCGGTCAGACCTGGTCCCACCCCACCTGGCAGGTCGTCGGCCCGCACGACGGGCTCCCGGCGAACAACAACATCTTCTTCACCATCGCCGCGAGCGGCACCACCCACCTGGCGACCGTGCCCGCCGACACCGCCGGCAGCGTCCCCACCGACCTGCACCTGGGCTCCTACTCCGACAATGACGCCCCCGCGCTGCCCACCGCCGGCAACACCTGGATCAACGGCTCGGACCCGCAGGGCACCACCGTCTACGCCAACACCGCCGAGGGTGACGTCTACATCCGCGACGACTACCTGCGTCAGCAGGGCAAGGTCGTGACCAAGGGATCCCAGCCCGCGCTCTCCACCGACGGCAAGTTCGTGGTCTTCGTCCGCTCGGTCGACGGCCACGACCACATCTTCAAGCAGGGCGTCCACGGGCAGAACCAGGCACCCACGGACCTCACCCCCAGCGCCACCACCGACTACACCGAGCCCGCCTGGTCCCGCGACGGCAGGACCATCGCGGTGCGTACCCCCAACGGCGTCGCCACCCTGCCCGCCGACGGATCCGCCGCACCCGAGCTGGTCTCCTCGGTGGCCGGCCTGCCCGCCTACCGCGGCTGAACCGGCCCCACCGCCCGGTCGAGTTCGGCCCGCAGCAGGCCCAGATGCTCCTCCGACTGCGTGTGCGGCAGGAACTCGACCGGGGCGAGGAAACGGAACAGCACCTGGCTCGGGGTGATCGCGTACTCGTAGTCGGCGAAGCCCACGACCGCGCCCGTCCCGCCCCGGACCGTCCCGCGGACCAGATGCTCCGTCAGTTCGTCGGGCTGCTGGGCCGACAGCCCGCGCCGGGCGTTCGGCCGGGCCAGGTACGGGCAGACCATCGAGGCGTACAACATGCACGCACGGTGCCCCGGCCCTTCCAGGGTCGGGGCCAGGTTGCGATAGGGGCGGCCGACCGCCAGCGCCTCGCCGATCGCCGCACTCTCGGTCGCCCCGACCACCCGCCAGACCGTGCCGGCCGGCATCACCCCGCCGCACACCGAGCAGAGCCGCTCCCGCGCGCACGCCGCACTGAATCCGTGGTCGGTCAGCGCGAACTGCGGCTCCTCCCCCTCCCACGGCGTGATGGCGGGCACCGGGTACCCGCGACTGTCCTGGGGCCTGGCCGCGACGGAGGACGGCATCGGGACGGCTTCGAAGCGCATCCCCCATCCATACCATCCCACCGGCTCGGTTCGAGATCGTGACGGCTCGTCTAGTGCCGCGCCCGGCAAGGTTTGCCCCATCGCGTCGTTCGGTGCGTGCTCTCGGCGTGCCGGACGAAGGCCACTCGTAGCGGAGCTACTTGGGCCTTTGACCGGTGCGGCGAAAGGGCCCCTCCTGCCCGATGCCGGGCAAGGAGGGCGCGTGCCGGGCGGCGCGATGGGGCAAACCTTGCCGGGCGCGGCACTAGCGTGTCACCCCATGGACAAGGCACAGGAGTTCGAGGCACACCGGCCTCGGCTGTTCTCGCTGGCGTACCGGATGCTCGGGTCGGCGACCGAGGCGGAGGACGCCGTCCAGGACGCCTACCTGCGGTGGCACCGGACCGAGCCGGGCCAGGTCGTGGCGCCTGCGCCGTGGCTGGCCAAGGTGCTCACCAATCTGTGTCTGAACCGGCTGACCTCGGCGCGGGCCCAGCGCGAGGAGTACGTCGGGCCGTGGCTGCCGGAGCCGGTGCGGACCGACAGCGGGGCGCTCGGGCCGATGGAGACGGCGGAGCAGCGGGACGCGGTGTCGCTGGCGGTGCTGGTGCTGATGGAGCGGTTGACGCCGCCGGAGCGGGCGACTGTGGTGCTTCGCGACGCCTTCGACTACAGCCATCGGGACATCGCGGGCGTGCTCGACTGCTCGGAGGCGAACGCGCGGCAGCTGTACCGCAGGGCCAAGCAGCATCTGGCCGACGACCGGCCGAGGTTCGTCTCCTCGCAGGGGTTGAGCAGCGAACTGCTGGCCCGGTTCCTGGAGGCGGCGGCGCAGGGGGCGATGCAGCAGTTGGAGGCGCTGCTCGCCGACCAGGTGGTGGCGTGGTCGGACGGCGGCGGCAAGGTGAGTGCGGCCCTGCGGCCGGTGGTCGGCCGGGAGATGGTGGCCCGGTTCCTGGCGGGCCTGTTCGCCCGGTGGGTGAACGGGGTGCGGATCGAGGTCGTCGAGGCGAACGGCGGCCCGGTGGTGCTCGGTTGGGAGGACGGCGAGCTGACCTCGTTCGGTGCGCTGGAGGTCGGCGAGGCCGGGGTCACCGGCATCCGGCTGGTCCGGAACCCGGACAAACTGGCCTTTCTGGCGAATCAGCTGCCGGAGTTGTCACAGAACCCGTGAGTCGTCGGTTCTTCCTCGGTGACGGCAACACGAGAAGGGCTGTGGCTGATGAAGAACGACGCGATCATGGTGACCGGTGCGACGGGTGTGCTCGGCCGCGAGGTGCTGGACCGGGCGCGCCGCACCGGGTTGCCGGTACGGGCCCTCACCCGCAGGACCGCACTGCCGGACGACCCCGGGGTGGCCTGGTTCACCGGTGACCTGGTCACCGGCGCCGGGCTGGACGAGGCGTTCGCCGGAGTCGGCACGATCATCCACTGCGCGACCGACATCCGGCACTTCAAGAACGACATCCCGGCCTTCGAGCACCTGCTGGAGGCGGCCAGGCGCTCCGGGGTCGAACACATCGTCAACATCTCGATCGTCGGCATCGACCGGATCCCGTACCCCTACTACCGGATCAAGCTGGCGGGTGAGCGGCTGCTGGCGGCCTCGGGGATCGGCTGGACCAATCTGCGGGCCACCCAGTTCCCCGAGCTGCTGAACCTGGCCTTCGGGGTCCTGTCGAAGCTGCCGGTGGTCATCGTGCCGGCCGGCACCGCCTGCCAGCCGGTGAGCCAGGGCGATGTGGCCGACCGGCTGGTCGAGTTGGCCGTGGGCGAACCGGGCCGGGGGGCACCCCCGGCGGGCGGCTGGGGGCGGGTGCCCGACCTGGCCGGACCCACCGTGTACCCGGCCGAACGGCTGGCCGAGGACTGGCTGCGAGCGGCCGGGAAGCGCCGTCGCGTCCTGCCGGTCCTCATCCCGGGGAAGATCGGGGCCGGCTTCCGTTCCGGCGCCCTGACCGCACCCGACCGGGCGGTGGGCAGGCGGACCTGGGAGGAGTACCTGGCCGAGCACGTCGCCCGCTGACGGACGGTCAGTGCCCGGAGCACCAGGCCCACACCGGCACGGCGAACAGTGATCAGGACGTGACCTGCCGGGCAGCGGTGATCACTAGGGTTGGCGGGTGCCGAACAGTGACAGGACCCCGCCCGGCTCCGACCGGCCGGGCGATGAGGCGTGGAACGTGCCGCTCGACGAGGACTTCATCCGGGCAGCGACCCTCAAGGAGGGCGACAGCCTCACGCCGCCCGCCCCGAAGCGGCCCAGGCCGGTGTGGCCCCGCAACGCCGCTGCCGCTCTGGCCGCCGCCGCCCTGGCCTTCCTCGCGTTCAAGGCCGTCGGGCCGTCGGACCACCAGGAGGAGAGCGTCGCTGCTCCGGCGTCCTCGTCACCGGCCTCACCATCTGCACCCGCCGCATCCCCCGCACCGCTGTCCGCCCGCCCGATGATCGCGCTCGCCGAGGCCTTCCCCGCCGAGGTCAAGGACGGCTCCGGCGCGGTGTACACCAAGGTGGGAGCCGCCGCACTGACGAACTGCACCGAGCCCGACTCGGTCGGCCCCCGGCTGATATCCATGATCAACGAGAGCAAGGGCTGCGTCGGCCAGCAGGTGGCGCTCTACAAGGACGCCCAGAACAACCAGTTCAACCTGGCGGTCTTCACCATGAAGGACCCCCTCGACACAGTCCACCTGGTCACCGAACTGAGCATCGCCTTCGACTCCTACGAAGTCGGCGCCCAGGCCCCGCCACCCGCCTCAGGGCTGGCCACCCTCCCGCCGGACAGCGGCATGGTCCAGGCCTTCACCGGCCAGGGCCGAGCGATGGTGGTTGGCCTCGGCCAGTGGTCCGACGGCCGGACAGCCGACTTCCAGAAGCTGGTCGACCGGCTCGAACCACTCCTCAAGAACGTCTCCGGCAAGGTCGCGGACTACGAGAACCAGCACTGACGACGCCGGCCAACGGACTTCCCCCGCTACTCAGCCTGCCGTGCTGGCAGCTCGTCGGGGTTCTCGGCGGTGAGGCCGGCATCGAGACCTCTCTACGTCCACGAGGAGGCGTTCGAGCAGGTGACCGGGACGGAGTGGGACCGCCTCACCCGCCACGACTACGAGTCCTGCTCGAGCAAGGACGGCTGGCCCGAGCTCCGCGACTGAGCGCCAGACACCCTGGGGCTGCCGGACCTGGACGGATGGCGGCTGGTCCGAGGCCGGCTACTGGACCGTTGACGGAGTCTTCGGCCCGTGACCAAGCGGTGCTTTCCGGCCTGGTTCTCCGCCGAGACCGCCGCAATCCGCACCGCCTTCTCCGAGCGTGACCGCAAGGGCGACGAAGCCGACGCGCTCGGCGATCTGCGCGAGCCAGCTGTGAAGAAAACGCCGTCGTCCGCCCGCGAGACGACCGCTAAGGTGTGCCCTCGGACTGCCCAGTGATCATGCTGCGGGCACCCGCCCATTCCATTCGCACTCTCCCTGACGGGGTATCAATCATGGCCCTCAAGAACCGGATAGCCGCCGCCCTGCTGGGTGTCGGCCTCACCATCGGCGTTGGCGTACCTACCGCCGGCGCCGCTACCCAGTCCGTCCCGGCCGGTGTGCCGAACGTCGTCGTTCTGGGGAACGCCGGCAGCCCACACTGCCTGGAGATCGCAGACTGGCGCACCGACAACGGCGCCCCCGCCCGCCAGTGGGACTGCCTCTACGGGGCCAGCCAGCAGTGGAGCCTGACGGCTGGTCCTGCGGGGTCGCTGGTGAACGTCCATAGCGGCAAGTGCCTGGAGATCGCAGACTGGCGCACCGACAACGGCGCTCCCGCCCGTCAGTGGGGCTGCACCGGTGGCGCCAGCCAGCAGTGGTCCTGGACGCATGTCCCCGGCACCGGATACGTCCTGCGGAACGCCCACAGCGGCAAGTGCCTGGAGATCGACGGGCGGGTCTACGGCAACGGCGCTCTCGGCCAGCAGTGGGACTGCTGGAACGGGAACAACCAAATCTGGTACCCCCTCTCAACGAACCACTGACCCCGGAAGCCGGACGGCGCCCTGCAACAACGCCGTCCGGCTTCGGCCTGAGCCCTCGGGCGTCCGGGCCACCCGAAACACCGTTACAGACACCCCTGGGCCACGCTCGCGCAGCACCTCGAACTAGCCCGCACAACGGGTTGGTGGGGTGTTCACGAGTGGGGCAGACCTGCTGCGGAACGAACGGTTCGCAGATCGCTTCCCAGGGCGTCGGTGATCGCTTCCCGCGCCGGCCGTGAATTCGCTGGCCAACGGTCGTGGCGGCGGTCAGACCCCACTCTCATGGACCGGTCTACTAGTGATCTCCCCAGGCAGCTGGACGCAGACAACAGCGAGCCACGAACGCGTTGTGACGCTCCCGAACAGATGATTTCGGCCGTCGGACGGTAGTCAGCGCCTGTGGAGCGTGCCCCCAATGGAGAAGGAGCATCGTCACCGCCGAGCGAGCTCGGACGGTACTGATCCGCCACATCCATCCCCGAGGAGGCGCCCCATGATCGCGTCAAGCCGGGAACTCCCGTGGAGACCGGGGACCACCGCCGCGATCCCGCCGTAAGGTTCGCCGAGGTGCCGATCCCGGGAACGGTCACCTCCGGCAACGGCGAGAGCCTGCCGTTCGTTGCGAAGGCCGGGTCCTGCTGGCGGAGCGGACAGCGCGCGAGCGACGTAGCCAGGGCGAGGGCGACACCGAGGTGATGAAGCTCTGCTGTGTCCAGCTGTTCAACTCCGGCGGAGCGGACGACGCACTCGTGGTCTGGAGCGCGAAGAGGGCGAGCTACGACGCCGCGTGCTCGATCGACGTCCAACTCCTGCTCGGAGGCGGCCTCGACGCGACGAAGGCGTACCTTGCGGTGCACCCTTCGGTGGCTGCGGCGGAGGCTCTGGCGCGGCTGCGGGAGGGGAGTCGAGCGGTGAGTTCGAGGGCTTCTCGGTGGCGGGGCTCTCCGCGTACTACGACGGGTACTACGGGGACTGCTGAGGACGGAGTGCCGGTCGGGCGGACGCGGCCCGGGGGCCGCCGCCGCGACCGGCGAGCGGGTGCAGTGCTTGTACGCCGGGTGCGCCTGGCATGCTCGCGTCCGAAAAGACTGCAGGTCAAAGCCCTTCTCCAGAGCGACTGTCAGGTCTAGCATTCCGGGCACGACAGGTCCGACCCGAGCCGTCAGGGCTGTCGAGCAGAGCGGCCGCGCTCATCTCGGCCGAGCCTCCCCGGCCGGGGCCCGGGGGAATCCTCCCCAGGTCTTGGCCCTCTGCGGTCGGCCCTGATCCGTGCACACCTYCCCCGAGACCCTGGCAGCGTGATGATGAAGGCGTTGGAAGCACCCCACCCCAAGGTCGAGATCGTGCAGGTGGACAGCACCGGTTCCGATCTGTTGGCAGTCGTCGTGCGATGCCTGGCGACCACTCAGGTGGGYGCGCGCTTCCGCTGCGTGGGCCGGCACGGYCGTCCGGTCGACCTCGCCCTGGCGGAGATCCGMCGCTCCCCGCAGGCGGTGGTGACCGAGGTGGACCCGCCGCACGGTGCCCACTTCGTGTTCACCGGTGCGGGTGCSGACGACCTCCAGTTCAAGGCCGGGGACGTCCTGCGGGGCATCAACCCGGGGGCCTGAACCCGTCCTGACGGGCCCTCGCATCGTYGCGGACCGCCCTTTCCCCGGGTGTCAGCGGCGGGTCAGCTGGGTGTCAGGCCGTGCGGGCACAGTGGTTTCACGCCGAGGGGGTACGCACCACCGCCGAGGCTTGGAGAGGTGCCCGGAGCGGCTGATCGGGTGCCAGGCCGGTGACGGTCGAGCAGGACCTCCGGGTCCGCGCAGGTTCGAATCCTGCCCTCTCCGCCCTTGCCAGGCCCGGGTTGAGGCTGAGGCCGGCAGGTCCGTGGCGGGCTGGTCCAGTAGTCGACCACAATGGCGAGCGACGCCCACCGCATCCCAGACCACCCCAGTCACACCGCCGCAGGTCCCTGGACCAAGCTCGCGAAGGCCCACCAAGATCGCACAGCACCTCGAACAAGCCCGCACAACGCAGAAATCCCGCCCGATCACAAGGATCGGACGGGATTTCGTGACCATTCACGAGTCAGACTCGTGAACAGTCGGGTTGGTGGCCCTAAGCCGAGCGAACTCGAACGCCGTTCTGCGCTCTTACGTGCGCAAGCAGCTCGCTCGGTGGGCCATCGAAGATCGCCAACACGACGAGGGGTAGACCCTTGCCGCGCTGGTGCTCACCTCGCGGTCAGCACCGTCCCTGCTACCCGCTTGAGTTACCTTGGACGGGCAGCTTGTGCCCCTGTCTGGTTCGTCCGGGCAGGGGCTTTCTTGTCCAGCGGGATACTCAAAGACATACCGAGTGTGCCCAGTCGCTACGCACTGTCAAGGCCCCTTAGCGCCGCGGAGGTGTCCAGGATCGGTGCGGCCTAGCCTGAATCTATGGGTGATCTTTGGTATGACGCAAAGACGAAGTGCCGCGAGCACTACGCCATCGCCGTAGATGATAATGGCGACCTTTTCGAGTTTTTGCTTGTCTGCCGTGCTCCAGCTGGCGACGTATACGTGAACTTTGTGACGCGCCCTGAGTTCATGTCGCACTCTAGCTATCACGCCTCGGGCCAACTGGCTCACAAGCATTTTAATCGCAGGGTGTTTCCGCTTCGGCGGCGTCAGCCCCCGACCGGTGGCTTCAGTGGCGCCGAGACGATTATCACGACCGCACTGCGGACTGGAGATGGTCGGGCCATCAACCGCCCGTGCGTCGCGGCAGACTTTGACGACGTGATGCTTATTCCAGACACAGTACTTGCGCCCGCCGAGTTCGGCTATGGGTTTGGTGTCGAGCTGGTGGCACCAGGCCATAGCTCGTTCTACTCGACATATCCCTACGCCACCATCATCCAGCAGCACCAGTTTAAGCAACACGCACCTTGGATTGTCTGCACGCTGCACGAGATGCGCGGCAGTCTTTGATTAAGATAAACACCCCAAGCTCTCGAAAGAGCCTGGGGTGTTCTGCTAAGCACTTCCGTTAGCCAGAAGCACCGGAGGCATTGGCCTCAGTGTGGGCGGCGAGGTAAGCCCGCCGGATATCCTCCGGCACACGGCCCTTTTCGCCGATCTTGTAGCCCTGGCTCAGAGCCCAGCTCCGAACCGTGGCAGGGTCGTCATCGACGACCGAATGTGCGGACGCGCTGGGTATCCAGCGGGCGGCTTCTTTAGCCGTGATAGGTGCTGCCACCTTAATGAAGGGCGCGAGCGCTTCGCGCAGCTTCTTGGTGTTGGCAGCGGCGAGGTCTAGTTCCAGAACTCGCCGGCTAGGCCAAACATGGTTTCCTCGGCACCCTCGGTGCGTTGGTCGAGGTCATCTATTTTGACCAGCTTAGTAGCCATGACACGGTCTTCCTCTCTAAGAGTAGGGGGCGAAGACTGCCATGACCTTTTGTAGCGGAATGAATTTAGAATGCAAGCAACGGCGGATTGGAATCCTTGGGCTCCTTCATATCACGAGACGCTGGCACCCGGCCCTTGCGGTTAGCAGCAACGCTGGCGCAGCCCCAGCCTGTCTGGATGCCAGCAGATTTGATAGCTCAACACCGACAGGCTTCAAGTCGCTAGTATTTGCACAGCCGGAGCCGTACCATGAGGAAATGGACTACGAATCGGCACATGATCTCCCTAGCTTCGTGGAGATGCAGCGGCAGCTTAAAGGGCTCAAAGCCTGGCGCTTGCTGATTCCTAAGGATGAACGTAAGCGGCTGAAGGAGCTTGAACTCAAAATTCGCTCCTTGGGCGACACCGTGGACAACTTTTACCGTGTCCTCGGGCCGAGAAACTGGATTTTTCACGAGGCGCTGCCAGTTGATCATATCGCCGAACTGTTGGCCTCGACGTCCGACCCCAGCGAGGTTGAAGCGGGCCTGATGGCCCATTACAACAACCCGGACAACCTCACTTTTCTCCTGCGCAGGCTGAGAGGGCACCCCGCCCTGGATAAGAGGAATGGCCTTCTCATTAAGGCCCAGGAGGACTACTTCTGTGAGCGCTACTACGCATGTATTCATGTGCTCTTGAGCGTGATGGACGGGTTCGTGAATGAGTTTGAAACCGTCCGGCGAGGGCTGCATGCCCGAGAAGCTGAAGAGCTGAAGGCTTGGGATAGCGTCGTCGGACACCACATGGGTCTGACTAACGCGCATAAGACATTCACCAGGGCCAAGAGTACCCCTAATGAAGAGCCCATTTATGAGCTGTACCGCAACGGCATCGTGCATGGGAGCCAACTCAATTACGACAATATCGTAGTTGCGACCAAGGCATGGAACCGACTATTCGCGGTTGTCGACTGGGCCAATGCAACCCTTAAGGAGAAGCGGCCGGCCCCCGCTCAGACGAGCTGGAGGGAACTGATTGCACAGCTTGTAGAGAACGACAAGCGGAAACGAGCCAATGAGGCTTTTCAGCCATCTCAACTCCTGCCAGGTGAGGACGGCTTTGCCGATCATCTGGTTACGGTAGCTGTTAGCCAGTTCCTCGCCGCCTGGGAGCGGAAGAACTACGGCGAGATGACCCGAGCAATCTCAATGGAAGTGCAAAAAGCACATGGGGCCGTACTTCCTCGGTTGGTGAATCACGAGTATTCCCCGTACAGGCTTGTGACCCAGAAGATCACAGCCATTGACCAGTTTGCACCGGCAACCTGCATGGTGACGGTTGAGCTAGGTTTCGCGGATAACACCAACGTGACCGGGCGAATGAGGTGGATGTACGAGGATGCGAGCGGCGAGCCCACCTCATCGACGTTCCCTGGCGAGTGGCGGCTTTACCATTGGAATCCGTACACCTTCTTGAACTCGTCTCGCTAGCTAGCGCATGAACGAACCCCCAGCATCCCGCGAGAGTCGGATGCTGGGGTTTGCGTATCAATGCCTCGCCTGCTGGTGCTTGCGCATCAGGACATTGGCATCAGAGGCGGCGCTGAAGTTGCCCGATTCACGGGCCACACGGCGAAGCCTGACGAACCTCTGGCAGTCCATACATCCGGCCTTGGCTTGCGGGTCAGGTAGAGGAAAGACACGATCGATGGTTGCCAGCATGTCAGTTGCCAGAAGCGCGCTCAACGCGAACCGCGTAAGACCGGCCATCTAGCGCGAATGACAACACGAGATCGCCATCACGGTTCAGAAATTCGGTAACGCGCTCCTCGACGCCCGGCCCGAAGAAATATCGATACGCTTCGTACTGCGTATTTCCCAGTGGCAGCACCCGCAGGCTCTCCCACAAGGCCGCCAAACCATCCGACAGGCGCGCGAACGTGGCCGGAGCGGTAATATCCTCAATGGACACGGTGAAGCCCGAAGCTTTACGAGGCGACTCCGGCATGAGCGAAATCCAGGTCACTGCTCCCCCTGCGATTGGGTGTCGGCTGCCAGTAAACCAACCGTAGGGGCACCCAAGACCAGCGTCCACGCTCAGTCGCGTTACCGCATAAAGTCCTCAGCACACTGCCGCAGAAATGCCACCGCGGCCTCACCCGTCAGGGCATGGCTCAGGAAAAGATCAAATAGCTCAATGTGATAACTCACGTCCTGCGGGTTGCGCAACACGACCTCACCCGAGAACAGCTCAACCGTCACCAGTCGGTCGTCGTAGACCACGAAAACGTTGAGCGGGATGCCCTTCACCTCGGCCGACTGTGGAATGACCGCAATCTCGACGTTGGGCTTCTCGGCTACCGCCGCCATATGCTCGGCCTGGGCCGCCATAACCTCGGGGCCGGCTCGCCGCCAGCGTACGGCCTGCTCAGTTAGCAGGAAAATAAATCGGCGTGATGGCTCGTCAAACACGGCTTGGCGGTCGAGTCGCGCCTGGACTACCCGAGCCACATCGCGGGCTGGTTCGCCTTTTACCGTCGGCGTTAGCGTGGCGGTGGCGTATTCACGCACGTGCAGCAGGCCGGTCGGCACGGCGGGCAAGAAGTGCCGCATCAGGGTGGAGGATTCCTCCAGCGCCTTAAGCTCGGCCTGCTTTTGGTATAGCCCCAATCGGGCATACGTGCGCCAGGCGGTGTAATCGACGTTGGCGGTACGGGTTAGTGCCAGCAACTCACGGGCGACTTCCTCGGGCACGTCGAGCGCCGCCAAGATGCGTTCGACGTCGATCACCGACGGCAGCACCTTGCCGGTCTCAATTCGGCTGATCTTGGCCTGGCTCATGGCGCACCGCACGGCCAACCGCTCCCCGGACAGCCCAGCAGCCTGGCGGAGACTCCGCAGAGCCTCCGCCAGGTCTTGACGCTGCCGTCCGTGGTGGTCAGGTTCGAGCACGGTGCCACTCGGCGTAGGGGACGGCCTCGGCCAACGCCAGGTCGCGCCACCCGAGGTACTGCGACAGGTCGGGGTTCTCGATCAAGGTGCGGTTGATCTGTGTCCCGTCCGGCCGGTAGTTCAGGTGCACCACCACGGACTCATCGAACAGCCAGAAGTCTTGCTGCGGCAGGTCAACGACGCGCTCGGTCAGGTCGAGGATGCGGTAGTCCTCACCGGCCGCCACGTTGCCGGGGATGCACCAGTCGAACAGGTAGCGGCTGTAGTCGGTCAGCGGCAGCCGCACCAGCTTGGCCCGCTGCATCGTCCGACCGGCCGCCGCGTGGTCACGAATGGTCTGGTGCCAGTCGGCGTTGAACCCGGCCGGCTGCGGCTCATCGGCCAGGAAGCTGCGCAGGGTCTCGACTTCACCGGGCATCGTGTAGACCTGGTGGGTCTCCAGGCGGAACGCTGAGCGCTTGAAGCTACGGAAGTAGCCCTGCCACTCCTCACCGTCCAAGAGCACGGACGGCCTCCCTCAGCACGGCCTCGGGGATGGTCACGACGGCCTCGCCGTCCGGCGTCGTGTGCTCCAGCGTGTAGCCCTGCACCGCGATGGTGCCCGGCTCGTCAGTGGTGAAGATGGTCGGACAGTCGCCGTTGCCGCACTTGTCGTCGCCCTCGCTGCGGCACGGCCCTCCGGCGATCATGGTCAGCTTCACACCAGCACCCCCTGTAGTAGGTCGTGGGCAGCACGTTACGGAGCCGACACGTCCGGTCACAAGGGGCTCGGGCGGGCTAGTCGCGTTCCTGCATAGACAGGGCGTGATCAGTCCCGGGCCTGCTAGTCCAAGGCCCACGAAGTTAACCTCTGAAGATCAACATTGTTAAGCGTCTTGAAGTGGTCAGCTCGACGTGCAATCTTGCTGCCCTCGATCAATGATGGGAGTTGTCACAGCCAAACCCTCCGGGTCGTAACAGCCCGAATCGAACTCACTACCCGCCGTGGCCCTTGTTGCATCCGACAAGGGAGGCGTAAAATGATCTTAGGGAATAAAAGGAGCACCCATGGAGATCTAGTCTTCCTTCCCAAAACCTAGACACCTGCCCAAGCTGGCAGGTGTCTTGTTTTTTCAGGGAGTTCTTCATGCCCATTATGATCATTAAGAGCCTTGGCCGAAACCCGTTCAAGAAATCCTCTAAAGATGACCATGAGGATGCCTTCCTGGCATTTCTTGGTCGCACTTTCTGGCTTGGCACAGCTCTGATCATAGGAGCGGCGCTCTTAGACCTGCCGGAGACGAAGGGCTGGCAACATCAACTTGTTCGGGCCCTAGAGGGTATTTTGGGAGGCCTAGGTGCAGCATTGCTCATAGCGTTCGTTGTTGCCGCACTGGTCGAACCCTACATGAGATGGTGGTATGCAACCCAGATGGGCGAAGAGCTTTGGTGGGCGGTTCAGCGAAAGAACGCTCCCTCAGCAATGCGAAAGGCCATCACAGATTTGGCCCAAAGCAAGGAATATTATAGGAGCGTGACCTGGAAAATCAGGTTTTCCTGGGTCCCCGATTCAAATCAGAGTCAACTCAAAGTTGAACTTGAAGCCCACTCTCGGGGGTTCAATTTGGATGAGCCCGATTTTCACCCCGAGGTCGGCCTATGGCTAATGAAATCGGCGCCACCGCACGAATCATTTCACACTGGCTGGAAGCTTGACGTTCCAGACCTAGAAAACTCCCAATGGGAAATGAATACAGAGCAGATCAGAAGAGTTAAGGCTGGAGAAGAAGAGCTATCGCGATATTATCCCGAGAGCGCAACAGTGCCGATAGGAAAGACGTATCTGGTCAATAAGTCGGCAACAATCTACCCTAATTCCGATTTCATACCACTTCGAATTCGCGCTGTCACCGAAAGGTTCCATTATGAAATCTCGGGCGATGCCGCCCGCCACTTCGAGTTTAAAATAAAGCACCCGAACGAGGGTGGGCAGGAAAATGCATACCGATTCGACCATGCGGACCAGCAGATAATATCCATTGATAGCGCACCCGACACATGCAATTTCCCAGGCCAGGTAACGCTCATTAGCTGGGCACCCATTCCGCCTGCCGGCACAGGTGGAACGCCAGATGCTAGTCACCCTGACTCTGCGATACAGGCTGCAGCCGACAATCCATCAAATAGACCAAAATAATTTATTCTTCGCCGCCGTCATCCCCGCTGCCCTGGGAGTCACCTCCGCCGTCATCATTGCCTCCATCGTCCTCGCCGCCGTCATCACCCCCGTTACCGTCCGAACCGCCCAGCAGCACGGTCCACGGAGCTACTTCTTGGTGATCAAGGAAGGCTTGCACTTGCCGATTCCTTTCTAGGCGGCGATACACAGGGTGAGCTACTACCACTCCCAGGCGATGCCGTAGCAGTAGCCAAGTCGTAGGCTTGTCCAGCCAAAGCTGGCGTAACCAGATTCAATGGGAATCATGTTTCCATCCGTCACCACTCCAGGCTTCAGCCAGTCGGGGATGTCCTCGTAGTGCCAAACATGTCTCGGCCTTGCATGCTCAGGGAAGCGGATGTGCACGCTCGCCTCCGCGGTCGGCGTCACTAGATTATCGAGACCGACCTTGTCATGCCACCCCTTGCGAACGATTTCCTCCGCTGAGCCACCGTGCTGGCGATAAATCGCGAAGCCAGTGGTTTCGTTAGCCGTCAGCGGCTTGGGAAACTTGATCTCCGCCACGAACAGCCGCGCCGCCTCAGTCTTATGCGTGAATCTGTTGTCGTGGGTTATCGACAACTCGCCAGGACCAAAGAGCACTAGCTTCGGCAGCTCGCCTTCATCACCCTCACCCCACCAGCGCGTGCTTTGCCGCCAAGTCTGCACGCCATCTCGTGTGGCTCGGATTTCTCGAATCGTGAGGGCTTCTCGTGGCGCACCCGGCTGACTGGGCAGATTGTAGAACAGCTCGTAGGAGTCAAGGACGTAGTCGCCGCCGACGGGCAGATCAACCGGGTCGGATTGAAGGGCTAGCTCGGCCGGGCCGGCCGGGGTGAACTTCATTCGCTCTCCCTTGCGCCACAAAGCTAGGTACACGGCAAAAAGCAGACGCGTCAGTGGCTCTTTACGGTAATTCTCCCAGGTCCAGGTCTTATCAAACAAGGCCGCAACCTGCTCGTAGCGCTTGCGAGCTGGCAAGCCGGAATAATGGCCCAAGCCAAAGAGCAGTTGCGCGCCTTCCCGGTCCTTGCCTTTGAGTTCCTGGCTGACGACTTCCTCAAGCTGACGAGTGAATTCATCGGCTCTGACCGCCGGTGAAGCCCCTCGCCCAGTCCTTAATGTCGCAATCGGCAGATCAATCAAGGGCGATTGGTCGAGCTTGGGCGCCGCGCTCACGCCTGTCTGAAGTAGGTCGCGCAGGGCATCGACGTACGACTGGGCTTGCTCGGGTACGGAAAATTTCTCCATACAACAAACCTCATAGTTAACAGCCTAATCGTAGGACGCAAGGCCCTCTATGTCTTCGGCAAGGACGAACAAAGACGTTTGTTCCCGGTTGCCCCTGCTTCCACTGTGCACGTGCCCTCGTAGAGAAACAACACCGAAGCAAGAAGGGAGGTACCCGCCATGTCTGAGCTGGAGCGCCAACCCCGCGACCTGGAGCCGCTGTACAAGCGGCCACCGCGCGACGTACAGCGTCGAGTGGATGAGGCGGCGGCGGCCGGGCTGGTCACCGCGGCCTGGATTCAGGCTGCTGCCTGGGCGACGCAGGACGGCATGAGCCGCGCCAACATGCTGTCGGTGCTGGCGGCTGGGTACGCGGCGTCCGACCCCATCGAGGCCGACGACTACGCCGGGATGCTGCACGACTTCGTGGTGGTGACCCGTAACCGGATTCGCCGGCTGGGGTGTGCGTCGTGATCGGGCGCTTGGTGTGCCTCGTCATGTTCTGCCTGCTGGCGGCAGCTGTGCTGGGCGGCTGGGGCTACGTGGACTCCGGGATGGCGCGGCGGCATTGGGCTGCGGGACAGCGCTGGTACGCCAGTAGGCGGCTGCGGTGGCACGTTCGTCAGGAAGTTCTGCGGGCCGATTGGGCCGCTTTCCAGGTTGGGCTAGACCTGGCCCGGCAGCACTGGCGAGCGTCAGAAGCCATGCTGCGGCTGGCCGAGCGGAAGCGTGATCGAGATGACCAGTGAACACAACTCGGTACTGGAGCAGGCCGCTAAGGCGGCCCTGCTCCTGGTCGGCATTGCGGTAGGGGCGCGGGTGGCCTGGGCGCTGCTCGCACCCCTCACGCCGCTACTGATCAGCCTGGCCGTGGTGCTGGGCGTGTTCTGGGCCGCAATCCGGCGGCGGTGAATTTCGCTTTCCACTGCCGCCCATTCCTCCGCTGCTTGACTGTTAACTCCTGTTAACAGATAACGACAAGAGAGGGGCTGAAGTCTCTGGCGAACCTTTCGCTCACCGATTTCGGCACCCAGTTTTAGAAGCGAAAGGGGGTATTTACCATGGCACATCAACAAGGCTGGCACATCGAAGGCCAGCAGCAACCATTCGACCAGAAGAGCTTTACGCGCATCCTGGCGCTGCTCGTCGAGGAGCGCCTGCGTGAGCGGGCTCGCAGACGAGCCGAGGAGGCGGGCACGCCTGCGGCAGACTCGTCGGGGACTGACGAGGAGCAGTCGTCATGCTGACGGCCGCTCTCCTCGTACTCGTCTTCGGGTTTGGAGCCTTGGCCATTCTGCTCGGTGGGCGGCTGGCCAAGGCTCACCGTTGGCAACGATCGCTGGTGGCGTTGTCGGTTCGCTTCCCGCGTGGTCTCGGCCACGAAGAAATAACCGCCTGGTTGAGTGGCCTCGGGTCGCTCCGGGTGCCGGTTGGGCTGGAAATTGTGAGTACCCCGATGGGTATTACGCACTACCTACTCGTACCAGAAGCCGACCGGGCGGCAGTGCTGGCGAGAACGCAAGCGCTGCTGCCTCGGCTTCGGCTGGTGGAGGCTGCCGACTACCAGCCCGCCAAGGCCTACCAGCAGGCAGCGACCGAACTCCGGCTGACGAACCTGTCCCGGCCCCTGGCCGTCGACCGTGCGGCCACTACGTCGGCGGCGCTGCTGGCCGCCTTGAACACGGTTCGCTCTGGCGAAGCGATCCGAGTGCAGTACCTACTTACGGGTCTGCCTACGCCCCACCCCCGGCCCAACACCGATCCGGCGGCTGAGCTACGTCAGGCCGAAAAGATCAAACATCGGCAACCGCTCGTCGGTCTGTCAGTTCGTCTTGGGGCCATGGCTCACACCCCCGGCCGCGCTCACACCTTGCTGGGCGCTGTCACGGCCACATTTCGGATGCTGGATGCGCCGGGCGTTTCGCTGCGTCGGCGCATGCTGCCGAGTCGCGTGGTGGGTGGTCGGCTGGCGGCTCGGGCCTTGCCGGTGGCGGCTTGGCCGGTGGTGGTTAATGTCGATGAAGCCGGTGGGCTACTCGGCCTGCCTCACGGCCAGGTGCAGTTGCCCGGCCTGAGTGTTGGCCGCGCCCGGCAACTGCCAGCCGGAGCCGTACCAAGCGGTGGCGGCAGCGTGTTGGCCGACAGTAACTACCCTGGTGTGTTGCCTCGGCCGCTCGCCATCCGGTTTGAAGACCGGTTGCGTCACCTCTATGCGGTGGGGCCGACCGGCGTGGGCAAGTCAACGCTTATAGCCAACTTGGCAGTTGCCGATGCCGCAGCCGGTTACGGCCTGTTCTTGATCGACCCCAAGGGCGACCTGGTCGAAGATATCTTGGCTCGGCTACCGCACGAGGCGGCCGACCGCGTGGTGGTGCTCGACCCCAGCGAGACAGCTCAGCCAATCGGCTTCAACCCGCTGGCGGTGGCGCCGGGCGCCCCGGAACACGTCCGTGAGCTCGTTGCCGACCAGGTACTGCACATTTTCCGCGACCTCTACCGGGCGTTCTGGGGGCCACGTACCGACGACATCCTCCGGGCTGCCCTGCTGACGCTGGTCAGCGTCCCGGCTCCCAACGGCTCGGCCTTCACCTTGGCGGAGGTGTCGGAGCTGCTGACCAACCCAGCGCTGCGCCGGTATGCGGCGGCCCATCCCGGCCTGCCGCAGGTGTTGCGCGACTACTGGCGGTGGTTCGACGGCATGAGTGAGGGCGAACGGCTCCAGCACATCGGCCCGGTCAACAACAAGCTGCGGGCGTTCACCATGCGCACGCCGACCCGGCTCATGCTTGGCCAGAGTCAGGGGCTCGACCTGGCGGCAGCCATCCGGCAACGCAAGATCGTGTTGGTATCGCTGGCCAAGGGCAAGCTAGGCACCGAGACGAGCCAGCTCGTGGGATCGCTCTTGGTGTCGGCCTTCTGGCAGGCTGCCCTTGGGCGCGTCGCCACACCAGCCGACCAGCGGCAGCCCTACTTCCTGTACCTAGACGAGTTCCAAGACGTCGTGCGGCTCAGCGACGGCCTGGCCGACCTGCTGAGCCAAGCCCGCGGCCTGGGCGTCGGGGCGGTGCTGGCCAACCAATATTTGGCGCAGTTGCCCGACAGCATCCGAACCGCCGTGCTCGGCACGGTGCGGTCGCAGGTGGTCTTCCAGGTCGAGTACGACGATGCCAGGCTGCTCGAACGGCGCTTCGCTCCGGCCTTGTCGGCTGACGACCTGATGGGTCTGGATGCCCACGAGGTGGCCCTACGCGCCACCGTTCACGGCGAGACCGTGGCACCTGTGACTGGCCGGACTCGTCGTCTGGCCGAACCCATCCGAGAGGCGGCCGAGCTGGCCCGGCTTAGCCAGCAGCGTTTCGGCCGCAACCGCGCCGACGTTGAAGCCGACCTAACGGCTCGTATCCACCTGTCGGCCCCCGGCCGGCTGGGTCGGCGGCAGCACTCGAATGAGGAGGTGACGCCGTGACGCCAGTATTGCGGTCGCTGTTGTGGTCGCGTCGAGTGCCAAGTCCTGCTTGCCCCTACCCAGAGCGGCCTCGCTTCCACTACGCCCGCCGAAACTCTGCCTCTCTGCCTTCATTCGGCAGCAGAGTCGTCACCGGCCGCCCGGCCCGCGACCAGGCGGCCCATGCCGAGTGGGTGCGCGACGGCCTGAGTGACCGCGACTGGGCGGTGATCCAGACGCTCACCACCCTGCGTCTGGCTTCGGGGGCTCACCTCGAACGGCTGCACTTTGAAAATCTCACAACCGGCAGTCAGCCGGTCGTGCGGCGGCGGGTGCTGAGTCGGCTCGTGTCGTGGGGTGTGCTGGTCACGCTCGACCGCCGCGTGGGTGGGGTGCGGGCAGGCTCCAGCGGCCTTGTCTATGCCCTTGGCCCGACTGGCCACCGGCTGGCCCACACTCCGGCCCGCCGCCGTGAGCTGCCCGGCGAACGCTTCTGGCGGCACCTGTTGGCCGTGACTGAGCTGTATGTCGGCCTGGCCGAACAAGCGCGAGCAGGCCGGTTGCAGCTGGCCACCTTCCAAGGCGAACCGGCCTGCTGGTGGCGGGACGCCTACGGCGCGTGGCTCAAGCCTGACGCCTTCGTGCTGCTGTCGGCCCCGAGCCATGACGATGCCTGGTGGGTCGAGATCGACCGGGCAACGGAAAGCCTGCCGACGCTACGGCGCAAGCTCACGGCCTACGTGGACTTCGCCCGTACCGGCCAGCGTGGCCCGGCTGGGCTTATGCCTCGGGTGCTCGTCACGGTGCCGACCACGGCCCGGCAGCAGGCCGTAGAGACCATGGTGCGGCGACTGCCAGCCCCGGCCGGGGAGCTGGTCGCCGTGACCCTGGATAAAGACGCTTCGCTGTTTTTGGCTTCGGAATTGGAACGAAAATCCTAAACGTTTACTTTGGTTACCCAATGGTAGATACTCGGTGACGTAACGAGGAAATCCCATGCATGAAAACCCCAATCCTGCCGACAAGTTCGAGGCCGTCAGCCTTGGCCAATACGTGCGGGAACACCGGGAGCAGCTGGGCCTAACCGTGCGCCAGCTGGCTACCCGGGCAGGCGTCAGCCCTGCGTACGTGTCGCGCCTAGAGAACGACCAGTACCACGAGCCGACCCCCAGCACTGTGCGGCATTTGGCGGAAGCCCTAGAGCTCGAACCAGAGGATTTGTACGCCCTGAGCGGCTACACCGTCCCGCACGAATTGCCAGGCTACACCGCCTACCTGCGCGCCAAATTTGCCATGAGTGACAGCGCTGCCCGTGAACTGACGCGCTACTTTAACCAGCTAGCCGCGAAACATAACATCACGGAGCGCACCCACGAACGGAGCGAGAAGCGTAAAGGGTCAGCCGGCAAACCAGACAACGACAGTTAACTAAAGGAGGGAATTTGTCCAAACCAAGTACCTTACAACACTTACGAAACCTACTGCCGACCGATACGGCAGTGACCGATAACGAAGCCAGAGCCATAGCCGAGGCGCAAGCCGAGCGCTTGCTAGAATTGTTCGAAATCAAGGAGCCGAGCGTGGACGTGGGCCGCATCGCCGAGCTGCCGCGCGTTGATGTGCGGATAGCCTCACCGCTGCCTGTGTCGGGTCTGACCTACTGGGAAAAGAGCCGCTGGGTGGTGGCTATCCGCCGCGACGACAGCACCACGCGCCGCCGCTTCACCCTGGCCCACGAGCTCAAGCACATTATCGACCACCCCTATGTCGATGTGCTCTACCCACAGACACAGGCCAGCGACGAGACCACCAAGGGACAGGCCGCCAAGCAGGTTGAGGCCATCTGCGACCACTTCGCCGCCTGCCTACTCATGCCGGCCGCCTGGGTACGCCGCTACTGGCAGCAGGGGCTACGTGAGGTTGAGGTGCTGGCCAGGCTGTTCAAGGTGTCACCGGCAGCTATGACCATCCGGCTCGGTGTCCTGGGCCTGTTCGCCCGCACCAACCGGCCGGTGAAGACCCACCAGGAGGCTAAGCGCTACTTCCGAGCACGCTCGGCGAGTACGGCAGCCCACCCGGCAGATGGGCGATGCGCCCACCAAACCCTGAGCCTGCGTTAGCCAGCCCTGATACGAGAGAGGAGAGAACCGATGAGCACTTTAACGGGCCCATTAGAACCAACCGACAAACGAAAACCCCCAACACAGAAAGGGCACCCGACGGTGCCAGTCAAGAAATTTACCGACCGAGACGATCTGCTCGCCTACCTGACGGCTATCGCAGCGGCCCATCCTGGCATAAAGCTGGCCGTCAGCTACCTGCGGGTCTCCACCACCGGCCAGGCCGACAAAGACTATGACGCCGAAGGATTCTCGATTCCCGCCCAGCGGGAGGCCAACCAACGGACGGCCGAGAACCTCGATGCGATGATCGTGCTGGAGTTTGTTGATCGTGGCCAGTCGGCCAAGTCGGCAGATCGGCCCGAACTCAAGGACATGCTAAAGATTCTGGGTTGGGCGCATGGCCTGATTAGCTACGCCATCGTGCACAAGGTTGACCGCCTGGCTCGTTCCCGCGAAGACGACGTAGCCATTAACATCGCTATTCGCCAGGCTGGGGCTCAGCTGGTGTCCTCAACCGAGAACATCGACGATACCCCGTCGGGCAAGCTACTGCACGGCATCATGGCCACCATCGCCGAATTCTACTCGGCCAACCTGGCGACCGAAGCCAAGAAGGGCATGCGCCAGAAAGCCAAGATTGGTGGCACTGCCACCAAGGCACCTATCGGCTATCTGCACGTGCGGGAGCGCATCGATGGGCGAGAAATCCGCACCATCGCGCTCGACCCTGAGCGCGCTCCGCTGATGAAGTGGGCCTTTACCGCCTACGCCACCGGCGACTGGACGCTTGCCAGCCTGGAAATGGAGCTCGCTCGGCGCGGCCTGCGGTATCCGGCCACCGCCAAGATGCCGGAGCGCCCCGTCTCGTACCAGGCGCTCCACAAGCTGCTGACCAACCGCTACTACCTCGGCAAGGTCACGTTCGAGGGCGTGGAGTACGAGGGACGGCACCCAGCCTTGGTGGATGAGGCCACGTTCGAGATGGTCGGCGCGATCATGCGCAGCCGCTCGGAGTCCAACGAGAAGCCCCAGAAGCACCCGCACTACCTCAAGGGCACTGTCTACTGCGGCCAGTGTGGCGGTCGGCTGGGCATCACCAACGCCAAGAACCGGCACGGCACCGTCTACCCCTACTTCTACTGCACGGGTCGGTCGAAGAAGAGCGACTGCACCCAGAAGGCCGTGGCCATCTCGAAGATTGAGCAGGCCGTGGCCGACTACTGGCACCGTGTCCAGCTCACCGCCTTCCAGCGGGCCGAGGTGCGTCAAGGAGTGCTGTCGATGCTGGGCAGCCGCTGGGAGCACAGCGGTGAGGAGATCGCCCAGCAGGAGCGCCGTATCGAGAAGCTGGAGCGCGAGCAGACCAAGCTGCTGCAAGCCCACTACGCCGACGCCATCCCGCTCGACCTGCTCAAGACCGAGCAGGCTCGCATCCTGCGCGAGTTGATGGCAGCCAAGAAGGTCATCTCTGATGCCTCGGTGGAGCTGGAGACCGTCGAGCGCGACCTAGACGAAGCGCTGGCCCTCTGTGCCGACCCGCACCGGCTGTACATCAGCGCGCCGCAGAACATCCGGCGCATGCTCAACCAAGACGTGTTCCACAGGTTGTGGATCGTGGGCGACGAGGTCAAGGGCAGCAGCTTCACTCCGACCTACGCCCGGCTGCACTCGGGGTCTCTGGCTGAGCTGCTGACACTGGAGCTTGCCCACGACAGCGAGGAGGCTCAGCAGGCCGAGGACACCCTCTGGGAGCGCTTGCGCGACGTGATGGGCGTCACGGGCTACATGCGGCCGCTGAGCCGACCTGACGAACCGCTAGCGGCCGCCTGGGACGACCTACGTCCTTGGCTCCAGCCTGAACGCCCTTGGGGCGCTTTGCCCTTGGACATGAAGAACCCCGGCTCCCTGACCGGGAACCGGGGTTCGAACATCAATACATTGGTGGAGCTGAGGGGATTCGAACCCCTGACCCCCTCGATGCGAACGAGGTGCGCTACCGGACTGCGCCACAGCCCCAACGAGAAGAAACTCTAGCACCTCTTCGCGGGAGCTCGTGACCAGCCCTCACCTGGCTACTCGTTGGCGGCGCGGGGTCGGGAGGGGTAGTCCGCGTCGGTGCCGGGGGTGGGTTCGGCGTACTGGTCGAAGAGCGGGGTGTTGCGTGCCTCGGTGGTGCGGCCGGCGTCCCAGGTGGACCGGGGGTCGAGGCCGCGGGTGGAGCGGGGGGCCACCGGGGCGGTGACGTAGGTGGGGAGGGGGACCGGGACGGGCTCCCAGGAGTCGGGGCCGGCGGCGGCGCGTTCGCGCATGCCGTCGACCCACTCCTCGTGGTCGGTCGCCTCGACCAGGGCGGAGTCGGTGGTGGCCAGCCGCAGGTGCGGCCGCCCGTCGGCGGGGGCGGGTGCCGGAGCCGAGGACGGGGCGGCGGCGGGCGGCCGGGCGGACTGCTGACGCTCCGTCGGGCGGGGCCGCTCGGCCTGCCGGGGTCGGTCGGCCGGGCGAGGTGCGGCGGCCCGGGTGCGTTCGCGGTCGCGCAGCCGCTCGGCGTCCCGGGCGGCCCGGGTGCGGTCGATCTTGACCTCGTACCGCTGCCGCTCCAGCCGGCGCAGGTGGCCGATGTAGAGGGTGAGCAGCAGGCCCGGCACAGCGGGCACCCAGAGGAAGGCGACGCCGAACACGGCCGCGACCACCGCACCGGCGGCGAAGGCGAGGAAGAGTGTGGTGACCATCCGGCGCCGCCGGGCCAGCAGCCGGGCCCGGCGCTCGACCGAGCCACGCGCGGCCGCGGCCGCAGCAGCCGCCACGGAAGCCGGAGCAACCGGCTCAGAGGCCGAAGCGGCCGGGGCCGCCGGAGCCACGGCTCGGGGATCGGCGTCCGCCACCGGGGCGGAGTCCGATTCAGGACTGGTCTCGTCGTCGCCAAGTACCCGGGTCGCCCGCCGCTCCATGGCCGACCGTCCGGCCAGCAGGCGGATCGCGGTACTGAAGCGTTCCGTCGGACGCGCCTCGTTGAGCTCGTCCTGCCTGCGGAGCCACATCGGCACCAGATAGGCAGCCCAGGCCCCTACGATGACCGCGTAGATAAGGCCGCTACTGCGCATGTTTCACACGGTACGGGCGCGGGGGAAGGCCCGGCAGCAATTTGGCGCGGCGTGTCGTGTGATCAAGCTGATTCTCCGACTATTTTGCCGGTATTTGTGACCACTCGGCCGGCCGACGATGCCATATCGATATGTATTTCGAACACTTATTCAATTATCGCGCCGGTCCTGGCTCCTGATCGACCGCCAGCGGGCCAGCATGCCCTCCGGCACCTCCTCGGCGGTCAGCGCGTACACCAGGTGGTCCCGCCAGTCGCCGTCGATGTGCAGATAACGTGGCCGCATTCCCTCCTCGCGGAAGCCGAGCTTTTCGGCCACCCGGCGGCTCGGCCAGTTCTCCGGCCGAATGCAGACCTCGATCCGGTGCAGGCCGAGGGTGCCGAAGCAGTGGTCGACGGCCAGTGCGACGGCGGTCGGCATGATGCCGCGACCGGCCACCGACTCGTCCACCCAGTAGCCGATGTTGGCCGAGCACATCGAGCCCCAGGTCATCCCACCGACCGTCAGCTGCCCGACCAGTCGGCCCCGGTGCAGCACCACGAAGGGCACCATCCGGCCCGCCGCCGCCTCGTGCCGCAGGTAACGGGCCATCTGCCGGAAGGTCGGCCGGGGCACCCCGGCCCGGCCGGGACCGGCGGGCGGGACGGTGGCCTCCCAGCGGCGCAGCCAGTCCCGGTTGCGCTGGCTGACCTCCTGCCAGGACCGCTGGTCGCGGACCCGGATCGGACGCAGCGCGACGTCCCCCTCCAGGAGTTCGACCTGCCAGGAGGCGTTCAGGACGCGCTCCCCTCATCGGAGCCGGCGCCGGCGCCGGCGGCAGCAGGACGGGGGTGGTCGCCGCCGCCGAGCTGGTCCACGGCGTGCGGGAGCAGCGGCGTCAGCACGGCCAGACCGTCCTTCACGCCTCCGGTGGAGCCCGGCAGGTTGACGATCAGGGTACGTCCGGCCAGGCCGGCCAGGCCCCTGGACAGGGCCGAGGTGGGCACCTTCTCCCGGCCGTACGCCCGGATCGCCTCGGCGATGCCGGGGATCTGACGGTCGATCACCCGGGCGGTCATCTCCGGGGTGAGGTCCATCGGCGAGATGCCGGTACCGCCGGTGGTCACCACCGCGTCGTACCCGGCGGCCACGGCGGCCCGCAGTGCGGCCTCCACCGGCTCGCCGTCCGGGACCACCTGCGGCCCGTCCACGGTGAAGCCCATCGCCCGCAGGCCCTCGGCGACCAGCGGGCCGCCCTTGTCCTCGTACACCCCGGCCGAGGCCCGGTTGGAGACGGTGACGGCGAGCGCCCTCACTCCGACACCGCCGAGCCGGAGGCCGTCCAGTCGCCGCTCTTGCCGCCGGTCTTGCTGAGCACCCGGACGTGCTCGATGGTGGCGCCCTTGTCGACCGCCTTGACCATGTCGATCACGGTCAGCCCGGCCACCGCGACGGCGGTCAGGGCCTCCATCTCGACGCCGGTCCGGTCGGCGGTCCGCACGGTGGCGGTGATCTCGACGGCGTCGTCGGTCACCGTGAGCTCGACGGTGACGCCGGAGATCGCGATCGGGTGGCAGAGCGGGATCAGATCCGGGGTCTTCTTGGCACCCATGATCCCGGCGATCCGGGCCACCGCGAGGGCGTCGCCCTTGGGGACGCCCTCGCCGCGCAGCAGCTCGATCACCCGGGCGGCCACCCTGACCCGTCCGGCGGCGACGGCCGTCCGGACGGTGGTGGCCTTCTCGGAGACGTCGACCATCCGGGCGGCGCCGGTCTCGTCGACGTGGGTGAGGCGCGGTGTTTCGGACAAGGGGACTCCACGGTGGCACGGGTCAAGTACCGCGCTACCGTACAACCCCGCCCCGGTCAGCCCGTGAGAAGGACCACATCAACGGTGCGTCCGGCCGCCACCGAGGTCTCCTCCTCGGGCACCGCGATCAGGCAGTTGGCCCGGGCCAGCGCGCCGACCAGGTGCGAGCCCTCGCCGCCGACCGGCGCCACCTCGCCGTCCTCGGGCGAGTACCAGCCGCGCAGGAACTGCCGCCGCCCGGCCGGGGAGCGCAGGTCGGCGGTACAGACCGCGCGGACCACCGGCCGGTGGATGTCGGGCGCGCCCATCATGGTGCGGATCACCGGACGGACGAACAGTTCGAACGAGATGTACGAGCTGACCGGGTTGCCCGGCAGGGCGAGCAGCGGGGTGCCCTGGATCCGGCCGAAGCCCTGCGGCTTGCCGGGCTGCATCCGCAGCCGTCGGAAGTCCATCTCGCCGTACTCGGCGAAGACCTCCTTGACCACGTCGTACGCGCCGACGCTGACCCCGCCGCTGGTGACGATCAGGTCGGCCCGGCCGAGCTGGTCCTCCAGGACGGCCCGGAGAACGGACGCGTCGTCAGGAACGCCGCCGACCCGGTACGCGATCGCCCCGGCGTCCTGGGCGGCGGCGGTCAGCGTGAAGCTGTTGGAGTCGGAGATCTGGCCGGGGCCCACCGGGTCACCGGGCTGGACGAGTTCGCTGCCGGTGGAGAGCACCACCACGCGCGGGCGGGGGCGGACCCGGACGGTGCCGCGGCCGATCGCGGCCAGTAGGCCGAGCTGGGTGGGGCCGAGCAGGGCGCCCGCCTCCAGCACCCGCTCCCCCGCCGACAGGTCGCTGCCCCGGCGGCGGATGTGCGCGCCCTCGCTGACCGGGCGGAACACCCGGACCTCGTCCGAACGGTCCACGGGCGCGGCGGTCATCGCGTCGGCGGCCTGCCCGGTGCCGCTGCCGCCGTCGGTCCACTCGACCGGGGCGACCGCCTCCGCGCCGGGCGGCACCGGCGCGCCGGTCATGATCCGGGCGGTCTGGCCGGGGCCCACCTTGGGGAGCTCACCCGCACCGGCCGCGATCTCGCCGACCACGGTGAGCACCGAGGGGTACTGCTCGGTGGCCCCTGCGGTGTCGGCGGTGCGGACCGCGTAGCCGTCCATCGAGCTGTTGTCGAAGGGCGGCAGGTCGACCTCCGAGGAGACGTCCTCGGCCAGCCGGCAGCCCTGGGCGTCGAGCAGCTGGAGCTCGATCGCCGGGAGCGGGACGACATCTGACAGTACGTCCGCCAGATGCTCGTCCACGCTCCACATGCGCGGCGGCGCCGGGGTCTCTTCGCAGCAGGAATCCGAAGTCGTCCCGGTCATCGCTCACACTCGCCTTCTGGTCAGCCCTGCATCTCCGTGGCGACGAACTCCTTGAGCCAGGACCGGAACTCCGGGCCGAGGTCATCACGTTCGCACGCCAGACGGACGATAGCGCGAAGGTAGTCCGCGCGGTCGCCGGTGTCGTACCGGCGGCCCTTGAAGAGCACACCGTGCACCGGGCCGCCGCTGGTCTCGTCGCGGGTCGACAGCTCGCGCAGCGCGTCGGTCAGCTGGATCTCGCCGCCCCGGCCGGGCGGGGTCTCGCGCAGCACGTCGAAGACGGCCGGGTCGAGGACGTAGCGGCCGATCACCGCGTAGTTCGACGGGGCGTCGGCCGTGTCGGGCTTCTCCACCAGATCGGTGATCCGGAAGACGTCCTCGCCGAAGCCGTTGGGCTTGACCGCGGCGCAGCCGTACAGGTGGATCTGCTCCGGCTCGACCTCCATCAGCGCCACCACCGAGCCGCCGAGCTCCTGCTGGACCTCGATCATCCGGGACAGCAGCGGGTCGCGCGGGTCGATCAGGTCGTCACCGAGCAGGACCGCGAACGGCTGGCCCGCCACGTGCTGCTCGGCGACCGAGACCGCGTGGCCGAGGCCCTTCGGGTCGCCCTGGCGGACGTAGTGCATGTTGGCCAGCTGCACCGACTCCTGGACCCGGCGGAGCTTGTCCTTGTCACCCTTACGAGCGAGCAGCTCCTCGAGCTCGTAGGCCCGGTCGAAGTGGTCCTCGAGGGCGCGCTTGTTGCGGCCCGTGACCATCAGTATGTCGGAGAGGCCGGCTGCGGCAGCCTCCTCGACGACGTACTGGATCGCGGGCTTGTCGACGACCGGCAGCATCTCCTTCGGGGTGGCCTTGGTCGCGGGGAGGAACCGGGTCCCCAACCCGGCGGCAGGCACCACGGCCTTGGTGACAGGGAGGCGGGTGTTCGTCGTCGTCATGCGTCAGACCTTACTAAGGCGGGGTTCCACCGGGCTGAGAGCAGGGTTAACCAGCGATGAACCAACGGCTGGTCAGGGGCCCGTGTCGTGTCCAGCAGCCACAGCGGCCGTCGAGTGGGCGGTGCCGGCGGAGGTGAGGGAGGCCTTCTCCGTACCGGGCGACAGATTACCGGTGATTCCGGCCGCCTCCGCCACGCCGTCCAGCCCGACCGGCTCGGCCGCCTCCGCCGCGCCGTCGAGCCCGGTCAGTTCGGCCGCCCCGCGCCAGCAGTCACCGCCCCCGGCACGCGCCACCCCGAGCGCGCGGTCGGCGGCGCGCAGCAGCAGCGCGGCGTGCGCCCCGTCCTCCGGGAGCACCGCGATCCCGACCGCCGCGGTCAGACCGTTCCGCCCCGACACCCGGCCCGGCTCCGCACCGGCCGGGGACCAGTCGAGCAACTGGTGCCTGCGTACCGTCCAGCAGAGCCGCTCGGCCACCTGCACCGCGCCGTCCAGGCCGGTGTCCGGCAGCACCACCAGGAACTCCTCGCCGCCGTACCGGCCCAGGGTGTCCGAGCGGCGGATCTCCACGCTCAGCCGCTGCGCGAGGTCGCGCAGTATCGCGTTGCCCCGGGCCCGGCCGTGCTCGGCGACCACCGCCTCGAAGCCCGCGATCTCCACCATCAGCAGGGCCAACGGCCGTGGCACGGCGCCCGGGTCGACCCGGCGGGCGCGCTCCACCTCGCGGTCCAGGGTGAGCTGGAGGTGCCGGTAGTTCCACACCCCGGTGAGCGGGTCGCAGGACGCGGTGCGCTGGAGCACGTCCCGCTCGGCGGTCAGCTCGTCGACCTGGAGCCGGAGCACGGCCTCCCGGGCCTCGGCGTCGGCGGCCCGTCGGCGCAGCCGAAGGCCCGTCAGGGCGACGGCGCCCAGCGCCGGGGCGCTGAGCACGGCCAGCGCCTGGACCAGGAACGGGGTGGACATCCGGTGCCTTCCGCATGTCAGGCTCTGTGCACCGGGAAGCCGCCGCTCGCCGAGGAGTGCGGGCGGGCCACCCGGCCGGAGCGGGACCAAGGAGTATCCAGTGCACAACGACAAAGCCGGTCTGAGGTCACGCCTGCTCGCGGAACGGCGTGAACTCTCCCCCGAACGGCGGGAGCACGCCGCCGCACGGCTGGCCGTGCACGCCGGGTCGCTCGCGCGGGCGGGCCAGACCGTCGCGGCGTACGTCTCGGTCGGCGGTGAGCCCGGCACCCGGCCGCTGCTGGACGCGCTGCGGGCGGACGGGGTCCGGGTGCTGCTGCCCGTCCTGCTGCCCGACAACGACCTGGACTGGGCCGAGTACCAGGGCCCGGAGTCACTCGCCCCGGCCGGTCGCGGCCTGCTGGAACCGACCGGCCCCCGGCTCGGCCCGGACGCGGTCTGCGCGGCCGCGCTGGTCCTGCTGCCCGGCCTGGCGGTGGACCGCCGGGGCATCCGGCTGGGCCGCGGCGGCGGCTCCTACGACCGGGTGCTGGCCCGGCTGACCCGCCGTCAGACCGACCCGGTGTTGGCCACCCTGCTGTACGACACCGAGCTGCTGGACACCGTCCCGGCCGAGCCGCACGACCTGCCGGTGCACGCCGTGGTCACCCCGTCCGGCGTGCACCGGCTCGACCATTGAGTCAGCCGCTGGTGAGCACCAGCTTGTGCTTGGTGGCCTGCTCGACCTGCTCGGGAGACCAGGCCCAGGGCAGCAGTTCACCCTTGATCCAGAGCTCGGTCTGGTCGTTGTAGTTGTCGTGGAAGGCGTGCCCGGAGGCGCCACCGACGTTGATCCAGTGCGAGGCGTCGAAGTTGCTCAGGTCGACCACCATCCGCATCGAGGGCACCCAGTCCACCTGGTAGCCCGCCGCCGCGTTCCAGCCCGCCGCGTTGACCGCCGCGGTGCCGCCGGAGAGCTGGTAGGGGCCCCGGTTCAGCAGCTTGTGCACCAGCCCGGAGGCGGCCGAGGAGTCGTCCTTGCCGAGGGTCTGCTCGGTGAGCGTCAGGGTGTGCAGCCGGCCCCAGCTCCAGGTGGAGATGTCCTTGGTGAGCTTGGCGGTCAGCTCCTGCCTGGCGTTCTTGAGCGACTCGGCGAGCAGCTTGCCGAGGCCCTTCTGGGACTGGTGGTTGACGTCCTTGTACTCCCACCACGGGCTGTCCGGCTGGTCGAGCAGGGTGCGCACCACCTCGGTCCAGCGGTCCCCGCCGTCCGGCTGGGCCTGGCCCGGGTCACGGGTGCCGCAGACGGTGACCGGCGGTGCCGGGTTGAGGTCGTCGTCCGGCAGTGTGGAGTCGCGCTTCTGACGGACCAGCAGGCAGTCGCCCTCGGCCCGCAGCCCGGCCGGGAACTTCTGGCCGAAGGAGAGCGTGAGCAGCTGGCGCCAGACCGCGTTGTAGTAGGCGGCGGCGGCCGAGTCGGCGTCCTGGTGGAAGTTCCAGTCCTTCAGCAGGTCCTGGGCCTCGCGCACGTAGGGGTCGTCGATCCGGACCTTGAGCAGCAGCGGCACCAGGGTCTTGGCCATCACGCTGGTGTTGTCCAGCTGCATCAGCCGCATGTCGTCCGGGGAGATCTTGCCGTCGTTCTTCAGCCGGTCGGCGATCTGATCGGTGATCTCCTTGGCCCGGGTGCCGTACTCCCAGTCCTTGGTCAGCAGGTAGCTGTACTTCTGGTCCACCACGGCCTGGTTGGCGGTGACGATGTAGCCGGCCGTCGGGTTGAAGCTCCACGGCAGCGACCTGAAGGGGATCGGATCGACCTTCCCGGCGGAGTCGGTCTTCCAGCCGTACGAGGAGTCCCAGCCCGGCGCGGGGTAGCGGCCGTCGCCCTTGGTGCGCTGCGGGATCAGGCCGGGCGCCTGGTAGCCGATGTTGTTCTTGGTGTCGGCGTAGATCAGGTTCTGCGCGGGGACGGCGAAGTCGGCCGCGGCGTCGCGGAACGCGCCCCAGTCGCCCGCCAGGTCCAGCTTGAAGACCGCGTCCATGGTCTTCCCCGGGACCAGCGCCGTCCACTGCAGGGCGACGCCGTAACCGGCAGCTCGGTCGGGGGCGTTGTCGGCGGGGGCGTGCTTGCCGACGTTCTGCTGCTCGGTGCTCTTGTCGGAGATCAGCGGGCCCCGGTCGGTACTGCGCACCACAATGGTGCGGTCCTCACCGCCGGCCACCTTGATGATCTCCTTGCGGGTCTCGAAGGTCTTCTGCTTGCCGTCCACCAGGTAGGTCTCCGGGCTGGTGACCTTCTGCAGGTAGAGGTCGGTCACGTCGGCGCCCAGGTTGGTGAAGCCCCAGGAGATGTTCTGGTTGTGGCCGATCACCACGCCCGGCATCCCGGCGAAGGTGTAGCCCGCGGCGTCGAACCGGCAGGCCGGACCGACGCTGCGGCAGTGCAGGCCCATCTGGTACCAGACCGAGGGGATGGCCGGGCCGAGGTGCGGGTCGTTGGCCATCAACGGCTTGCCGGTGGTGGTGAACTGGCCGCCGACCACCCAGGAGTTGGAGCCGATGCCCTGGCCGGGCCGCCCCAGCAGCTGCGGCAGCGCGGCCATCCGGTCGGCGACGTCCTTGAGCAGCGCCTCGGATCCGGCCCGGCCCTGGGTGGTGGCCGTCGCGGGCGCCGGTGCGGCGCTCCCGTCGGCCGGCTGGTAGCTGCCGTCGGCGCCGACCTTGCCGGTCTTCACGATGGTGCCGTTGCGGTCGTACGGGTAGGCCGGGTAGAGCTGGTCGATCTTCTCCGGGCTGAAGTCCTGGGCCAGCAGCGAGCGGTCGATCTCCTCCTGCATGTTGCCGGAGAGGTTCCAGGCCATCGCCTTGAGCCAGGACACCGAGTCCACCGGGTCCCAGGCCTCGGGCTTGTAGTCGCCGTTCACCGCACCGAGCAGCGAGTACTCGAGCGAGGCCGAGCTGCCGCCGGGGTGCTCGCCCAGCCAGGCGTTCACGCCCTCGCTGTACGCCTGCAGGTACTTCTTGGTCTCCGGGGCGAGCAGCTGGTCGTACTCCTGCTGGGCCACCCGGCGCCAGCCCATGGTGCGCAGGAAGGAGTCGGTCTCGACCTGGCCGGAGCCGAACATCTCGGACAGCCGCCCGGCGGTGATGTGCCGTCGGACGTCCATCTCCCAGAACCGGTCCTGGGCCTGTACGTAGCCCTGGGCCCGGAACAGGTCCTCGGAGCTGTCGGCGTAGAGCTGCGGGATCCCGTTGCCGTCCCGCTTCACGTCCACCGGCGCGGTCATCCCGGGCACCTTGACGCTGCCCTCGACCACCGGGAAGGACGACCGGACGGTCTGCACCGCGAAGAACCCGGCGCCCGCCGTACCCGCGACCAACAGCACGACCAGCACGAGCACGAACAGACGAGCGCGCCGGAACCTCTTCGAGCGGGGCATCTGGTTGAGTCCTTGGCTGGGAGACGGGCGGCCGTGACAGACCACCACATTAGGGCGCACCGACCGAGGGAGCCGCACCCGGGGGCGTCCAGGCCGGATCAGGTGGACCCTACCGGGCCAAGCTGGACGGGAGCTGGTCGGCCGGATGTAAAAGAACAGGTAAAATGTTAGACTCGGTAACGACTTCCAGCCGACGGACCGTCAGGTCCCCTGCTGGACGCTGCCTTCAGACGCCCCATCAGCCCGCCCCCTCACTGCGCCGAGGTGCCACTGCGTGACTGTCGACGACCTGAACCGCTTTCTGCTCGAAGCCGCCGTGGTCCTGCTGATCGCGGTGGTCGCGGTGCGTATCTCGACCCGCTCCGGCCTCCCCAGCCTGCTGATCTACCTCGGCATCGGAGTGGCGCTCGGCCAGAACGGCCTGGGCATCGAGTTCAACAACGCCGAGCTGACCCAGGTCCTCGGCTACACGGCGCTGGTCGTGATCCTCGCCGAGGGCGGCCTGAAGACCAGCTGGCGGTCCATCAAACCCGTGATGCCGGCCGCCACCGTGCTGGCCACCGCGGGCGTCGCGGTCAGCGTCGCGGTCACCGCGGCCGGCGCGCACTACCTGGCCGACTTCGACTGGCGCACCTCGCTGCTGCTCGGCGCGATCGTCTCCTCCACCGACGCCGCCGCGGTCTTCTCGGTGCTGCGCACCGTCCCGCTGCCGTCCCGGCTGAACGGACTGCTGGAGGCCGAGTCCGGCTTCAACGACGCCCCCGTGGTGATCCTGGTGCTGGCCTTCGCCACCAGCGGCCCGCTGGACTCCTGGTACGTGCTGGTCGGCACGATCATCGCCGAGCTGGCGATCGGTGCCGCGGTCGGCCTGGCGGTCGGCAAGCTCGGCGCGTACGCCGTCCGGCACATGGCGCTGCCCTCCTCCGGCCTCTACCCGATCGCCGTGATGTCGCTGGCGGTCGGCGCGTACGCGGGCGGCGCGCTGCTGCACGGCTCCGGCTTCCTCGCGGTCTACGTCGCCTCACTGGTGCTCGGGAACTCCAAGCTCCCGCACGGCCCTGCGGTGCGCGGCTTCGCGGACGGGCTGGCCTGGATCGGGCAGATCGGCATGTTCGTGGTGCTCGGCCTGCTCTGCACACCCGCCAGCATGGGCAGTGCGATCGTCCCCGCGCTGGTGCTGGGCACCGTGCTGGTCTTCCTGGCCCGGCCCGCCTCGGTACTGCTCACCATGACGCCGTTCCGGCTGCCCTGGCGCGAGCAGGCGCTGCTCAGCTGGGCCGGACTGCGCGGCGCGGTGCCCATCGTGCTGGCCACCATCCCGCTGGTCGCGCAGGCCCCGCTGGCCCGCGAGGTGTTCAACATCGTCTTCATCCTGGTGGTGGTCTTCACGCTGCTCCAGGGCCCCACCCTGCCGCTGGTCGCCAAGTGGCTGCGGATCTCGGAGGGCGCGCTCGGCCAGGACCTCGGGATCGAGTCCGCCCCGCTGGAGCGCCTGCACGGCCAGCTGCTCTCGGTCTCGCTCTCGGCCGACTCCCGGATGGCCGGGGTGGAGATCAGCGAACTCCGGCTGCCCGCCGGAGCCGCCGTCACCCTGGTGGTCCGCGACGGCAGCAGCTTCGTCCCCGACCGCACCACCGTGCTCCGGCCGCTCGACGAACTGCTGGTGGTCACCACCGACGAGGTCAGTGAGGTCGCCGAGCGCCGACTGCGCGCGGTCGACCAGGGCGGAAAGCTGGCGGGTTGGCTGCGCGGGCGATAGTTCATGTGTTTTGCGCGACGTTCACCTTCGGTTCGCTGGGCGAGTCGCCGCCCAACCCGTAAGATGACGGATAAAGCTTTGGTATCAACTGACACATCCGCAACATCTGCCTGAAGCAGAGTTGGCGCGACCGCTCGGCGGCCGCGGTCCGCAGCAGTTCCTGCCCCCTGGCCCCCGCTTCCACGACGGCCAGCCGGACCCGGTATCACCCCGGTCGACGCGCGAGAGGACGACTCTCGGCGCCGTCGGGGTCTCCCAACCCCTTCCGCGCTACCAGGCAGCAGAAGGAAACCAACCGTGACGGCCCGCCGAACGGTCGACAACCCCACCCGCGTCGGGTACGGAGCGCTGCTCCGCACCCCCGGTGCCTGGACGTTCCTGGCACCCGCATTCGCGGCCCGGCTCCCGTACGCCATGCTCAGTCTGGGCATCGTGCTGCTGGTGCTGGACACTCACGGCTCCTACGGCACCGCCGGGCTGGTCGCGGCGGTCGCCGCGGTCGCCCAGGCCCTGATCGGCCCGCAGACCGGCCGGCTGGCCGACCGGTACGGGCAGTCCGCCGTACTGCTGCCGAGCGTCCTGGTGCACGCCCTCTCGGTCGGCGCGCTGATCGCGCTGGCCGTGGGCCACGCACCGGTCTGGACGCTCTTCCTGGCCGCCGCACCCGCCGGGGCCAGCGTCCCGCAGATCGGCGCGATGGTCCGGGCCCGCTGGGTCTCCCGGCTCTCCGACTCCCCGGCCACGCTGAACACGGCCTTCGCCTTCGAGTCGGTCACCGACGAGCTCACCTTCGTGATCGGCCCGGTACTGGCCGGCCTGATCGCGACCGGGATCAGCCCCTCGGCCGGGCTGATCGCCGAAGCCACCCTCACCGTGGCCGGCGGCCTGGCCTTCGCCGTCCAGCGCTCCACCGCACCGGCCCGGCACCCCCGCACCGCCGGGGTCAAGCGCGCCTCGGCCCTCGCCTCCCCGGGCGTCCGGCTGCTGGCGGGCTCCTTCCTGGGCGTGGGCACCATCTTCGGAGCCATGCAGGTCTCGATCACCGCCTTCGCCAAGGCTGGCGGCCAGGAGGACCTGAGCGGCATCGTGTACGGCGTCTTCGCCGGCGGCTCGATGCTGGCCGGTGTGCTGTACGGGCTGATCAACTGGCGGCACTCGGCCCGGCAGCGGATGCTCGGCTGCTACGCCCTGCTGGTGCTCGGCTGCTCCACCCTGTGGGCGATGCCCAACCTGACCTCGCTGGCGATCGCCGGGCTGTTCTGCGGCCTCGCCATCGCTCCCACCCTGATCACCGGCTACACGCTGGTCGAGACCCTGGTCGCGGACGGCGCCAAGACCGAGGCCTTCACCTGGCTCACCGGCGCCATCGGCCTGGGCCTGGCGGCAGGCTCCACGGTGGCCGGGATGCTGATCGACAGCTACGGCGCCTCGGGCGGATTCGTGGTGCCGGTGGTGGGCTCCGGGCTCGGCCTGGTCGCCCTGCTGACGCTGCGTCGGCTGCTGGTCGCGCCGAGCGCTCCGAGCCGCACCGTGGCCCGGGGCGGGACCATCGGCGGTGGGCAGGCGTCCGTTCTCACACCTGCGGCGCTGGACTGATCCCACGGAATGCCGCATCATTGAGGATCGTTAGCACTCATCAGGCGAGAGTGCCAGGGGGAAGTGCAGGAGGAAGCCAAGTGCCCACGTACCAGTACCAGTGCACCGAGTGCGGGACCGGCCTGGAGGCGGTGCAGAAGTTCACCGATGACGCGCTGACCACGTGCCCCGAGTGCCAGGGGCGGCTCCGCAAGGTCTTCTCCGCCGTGGGTGTGGTCTTCAAGGGTTCGGGCTTCTACCGCACCGACAGCCGCTCCTCGTCGAGCAGCTCGGTGAGCTCCTCGACGTCGGCGTCCTCGGCCCCGGCCGCCTCGACGCCCGCTCCGGCGGCCTCGGCCGGCTCCTCGTCGACGTCCTCGTCGTCCTCGGCATCGAGCTCGGCTTCGACCAGCTGACCTGCGTCTCTCCGGACGGCCCGGCCCCGCACTTCGGTGCGGGACCGGGC